>DAORNX010000166.1:0-5226 GCA_035441225.1 Caulobacter sp. | reverse complement strand
CGCGCGAGTCGCTGGAAAAAGAAAAAGACCGCACCGCCCGCCGCGCTGAAGGCCAGGGGTCCCGACGCCAATCCCGTCGACCCCTCGCCGGTCCTGCCCCTCGGCTCGCAGGCCTACGCCGGCCGACGGGTGGCCGAGGTCAACGCGGAGACCTGTCCGGCCGCGCGACCGGTGACGGTGGCCATCTCGGCCGCCCAGGCCTTCGCCCATGCCCGCTCGGCCGTCGAGCGGGCCGGCATGTCGATCATCACCGCCGACGCCGCTTCCGGTCGCATCGAGGCGACGGCGGTCAGCCTGCTCTACGGCTTCAAGGACGACGTGGTGGTGCGCGTCCGCCCCGCGGGGGCCGGCGCGCGCATCGACCTGCGCGCCGTGCGCCGCACCGGAGACAGCGACCTGGGCGCCAACTGCCGACGCATCGGGACCCTGGTTACGGCGATCGCGGGATAGGGTCGCCCCATCCCGGCGGCCGGGCGCGATGGACTCTCTTCCTCCCCCGATGGAGGAGGAGGAGGGCCATTCGGGGATAACCCGTCTCCATCTGGCCGCCTCCCGGGGGAGGGGAGCCGCGGGGTGTCACCCCGCCAGGCGGTAGTCGCTGTCTAGGCCGGGCGGGCCGTCGCAGACGACGCGGCCCTCCTTCACCAGCTGGATCATGTGGGCCATCACCGAATGGGCGGCGGCCGGGTGCAGCCGCGCGTCGACCTCGCGGTACAGGTCGGCGACCATCGGCTTGATCCGCGTGTGACCGGAGCCCAGGGCCGCGAGGATCTGCGCCTCGCGCGCGCGGCGGTGGTCGATGTAGGCCTGGACGAACGGCCCGGTCGCGGTGATCGGCGGACCATGCGTCGGCCAGATGGTCGCGAAGTCGCGCGCCTTGACCCGTTCGAGGCTGGCGAAATAGTCGCCCATGTCGCCGTCGGGGGGGCTGATCACGGTGGTCGACCAGCCCATGATGTGGTCCCCCGAGAACAGCGCGTTCTCCTCGATCAGCGCGTAGCAGATGTGGTTGGAGGTGTGGCCCGGCGTGGGGATCGCCTCCAGCGTCCAGTCGCCGCCCTTGAAGACCCCGCCGTCGCACAGGCCGACATCGGGCGTGAACACCCGGTCGTCGCCGGCCTCGAGCCTCACCTCGGACTCGGTCGCCACGCCCTGCATGGCGCAGGCGTAGATGGTCGCGCCGGTGACCGCCGCCAGTGGCCGGGCCAGCGGCGAATGGTCCATGTGGTTGTGGGTGACGAAGATGTGGCTGATCCGCTCGCCGGCCGTGGCCGCCAGGATCGCGTCGAGGTGCTCGGCCATGTCGGGGCCGGGATCGATCACCGCGACCTCGCCGTTGCCGATGATGTAGGTGCCGGTCCCGGTGAAGGTGAACGGTCCGGGATTGTTGGCCACCACGCGCCGGATCAGCGGCGTGAGCCGGTCGCAGGCGCCGTAGTCGAACCTGATGTCGCGGACGAACGGGATCATGCGCTCCCCCTTGCCGTTGCGCCGTCAACCATAACCAGAAACGCCTTCGCCAGTCTCGCTATCGCTTCCATCTTCTGCCGCCAGGGCAGCCGGAGTGGAGGCATGTCCGTCTTGTTGACGTCGACGATATACAGCCGGCCGTCGGCCCGGTCGCGCAGGATGTCCAGTCCGCCCCAGTCGAGGTTCATGGCCGCGCAGAACCGTTCGATGACGGCCAGCTCCTGCGGCGTGAACAGCTCGTCGGGGCGATGCAGCGAGACCGAGGCGTTGTAGTTGGCGAACCGGTCGCGCGCCGGCCGCCGCTTGATGAAGGTCAGCACCGGCGCGCCGCCGACGCAGGGCGTGCGCAGGTCGACGACATGGTCGTCCTCGACGGTGTCGACCACGCGCTGGTAGACGCGCCCGGGCTGGGCGGGGCAGGGACACTGGACGATCCGCCCGTCATGCGCGCCGTTGCCCTCGCCCTTTTCCACGGCAAGCCCCCGCCAGGTCGTCGGATCGACGGCCAGCGGATAGCCGAACACCTGCTCGAACACCGCCGCGACGCGGCTCTTGGAAACGTCGCCGCAGGCGAAGTTGAACCGCCGGGGCAGGTCACAGGCTGGCGGGGCGGCGACGGTCACGTCCTCGAAATAGACGGCCGCGTCGGCCTTGTCCGGCGACGAGGCGACGCGCACCCCGGCCCAGCAGGCGGCCAGGCCCAGCAGGTACCACGGCCGGGGCGCGTCGGGGGCGAACCAGATCCGCGGCCCGGGCCGCGCGACGGCGGTCACCAGCCCCTTCAGCCGCACGGGCAGGTAATAGGCCAGCCACAGGCCGACGTCGCCCAGCAGGGCGCGGTCCAGCGCCAGGTCCGCGCCCGTGGTCCGCACCTTCACCCGCCCACTCTCGAAGTGGAAATCGGACGTCCACAGCGTCCCGGCCATTCAATCCCTTTCGCCGCCCCCGCGGCACCGACGCCGTTAACTAATGGAGTTTCGATCACAGGCAAGCGACGTGCCCGTGACGGCCCCGTGATGGGGCCGCGCGGCGCCGCTCTTGCGCTGCGTCCCGCATGGCAGTGCGGGAGGACGCCAAAATGGCGGCGGATGCGGCGATCTTTGTCTCAAAACGGCTCCAGAGGGCGGCGTTCGCCTTTCTCTGTCTCGTCACGGCGCAACTGGTCCTCGCCAGCTGCGAGCCGGAGCCCTCGGCGATGGCTGCCCGGGTGACCCTGGGCGGGGTCTGACGGCGATCCTCGCCGCCCGGCGCGAAACCTACCCCAGCACCCCCGACAGATCGTACCCCGCCTGGCGCCCGAGCGCCGCCAGTTCGCTGCGCGACCGCGCGCCCGACAGCGCCTGGCCCAGCGACCAGGTGACGATCGATCGGGTGCCCGAGCGACAGAAGGCCAGCACCGGGCCGTCGGCGTCCTCGATCGCCAGCCGCTGCGCCTCGACCTGGTCCTGGGTCGGACTGCCGGTCACCGGGTTGTGGACATAGTCCATGCCGGCGGCCCGGGCGGCGGCCTCCATCTGCGCGCTGGTCGGCTGGTCGGGGACTTCGCCGTCGGGACGATTGTTGATCACCAGGGTGAAGCCCTGGGCCGCGGCTGCGGCCATGGCCTCGGGCGTGATCTGCGGGCTGACGGAGAAGTCATCGGTCACGCGGCGGAATTCGGTCATGTCTGGTTCATCCCGGCTGGGGTTTCGTTGACAACATCGGGGCCGGATGGAAGTTTCGCAACGCCTTTGCGGCCCGGCCGCGCGAGTGACCAACGATGCTGCGTTTCCTGTTCCGCCGGTTGCTCGTGGCCATCCCCACGCTTCTGCTGGTCATCACCGTCGCCTTCTTCATGATGCGGGCGGCGCCGGGCAGTCCGCTGGTCAACGAGCGGCAGCTTTCGCCCGAGGTCGAGAAGGCGGTGATGGCCAAGTTCGGCATGGATCGGCCGCTGACCGAACAATACGTCAACTATCTCAAGGGCGTGGCCGTCGGCGATTTCGGCCCGTCGCTGAAATACCGCGACAAGACCGTGCTCGAGATCCTGCAGGACAACTACAGGGTCAGCCTGACGCTGGGCGGGCTGTCGATCCTGCTGGCGGCGCTGGTCGGGGTGTCGCTGGGAGTCATCGCCGCCCTGCGCCAGAACCGCGCGGCCGACTATGTCACCATGGCGGTGGCGGTGCTGGGCGTCTGTATCCCCACCTTCGTCACCGCCCCGCTGCTGGTGCTGGTGTTCGCCTCGAAGCTCGGCTGGCTGCCGACGGCCGGCTGGAACGACGGGGCCCTGCCCAACCTGGTGCTGCCGATCGTCGTGCTGGCGCTGCCGCAGATCGCCATCATCTCGCGCCTGACCCGGGCGGGCATGATCGAGGTGCTGCGCTCCAACTACATCCGCACCGCCCGGGCCAAGGGCCTGCCGGAGAGCCTGATCGTGCGCAAGCACGCCCTGCGCGCGGCGATCATGCCGCTGGTCAGCTACCTCGGCCCGGCCGCCGCGGGCCTGCTGACCGGCTCGCTGGTGGTCGAGAAGATCTTCAACCTGCCGGGCCTGGGCAAGTTCTTCGTCAACAGCGCCCTGCAGCGCGACTACACCGTGGTGATGGGGATGGTCATCGTCTACGCCGTGCTGATCCTGGTGCTGAACCTGATCGCCGACGTGCTCTACGCGGCGCTCGACCCGCGGGTGCGGCTGTCATGAGCGCCGCGGACATGATCCCCGGCTCGCCGACCCGGGCGGCCCTGCTGAACAATGCCGTCAAGGGCCGCTCGCTGTGGGACGACGCCCGCCGCCGTCTGCTGCGCAACAAGGCGGCCGTCACGGGCATGGCGGTGCTTGCGGCGATGGTCCTGGTGGCCGTGATCGGGCCGGCCCTGGCGCCGTTCCACTACGACACCGTGACCAAGACCGACGTCTGGATGGCGCCGATGACCGGCGGCCACCTGCTGGGGACCGACTCGCTGGGCCGGGACCTGCTGGCGCGCCTGCTGGCCGGGCTGGGCGTGTCGCTGGCCATCGGCGTGGTGGCCACCAGCGTGTCGCTGGTCATCGGCGTGCTGTGGGGCGCGGTGGCCGGCTATCTGGGCGGCCGTATCGACGAGATCATGATGCGGGTGGTCGACACCCTCTATTCCCTGCCGTTCATCTTCTTCGTCATCCTGCTGATGGTGACGTTCGGCCGGAACATCTTCCTGATCTTCCTGGCCATCGGCGCGGTCGAGTGGCTGACCATGTCGCGCATCGTGCGCGGCCAGACCCTGTCGCTGAAGAGCAAGGAATTCATCGAGGCCGCCCGCGCCGCGGGCCTGTCGTCGGGCCAGATCATCGCGCGCCACATCGTGCCCAACCTGCTGGGTCCGGTCGTGGTCTATGTCACCCTGACCATTCCGGCGGTGATCATCGCCGAGAGCTTCCTGTCGTTCCTCGGCCTCGGCGTGCAGCCGCCGATGGCCTCGCTTGGCACCCTGATCGCCACCGGCGCCCAGGACATGGAGATGGCCCCCTGGCTGCTGATCTTCCCGTCGGTGACGATGGTCGTGACCCTGATGGCCTTCAACTTCATCGGCGACGGCCTGCGGGACGCGCTCGACCCCAAGGACCGCTAGTGGCCGCGCGACGCCAGACCCGGCCGGGGGCGGCCCGGCGAACCGGCCCGGCCCGCCGGCCGTCGGCCTCAGTTGTCGCGGTGCACGCGGATCTGCGGCTGGCCATCGACCTTCATGAAGAAGCTGCCCATGGTCGCGGTGCGAATCTCGACCGTCGAGCCGTGCCGC
>DAORNX010000165.1:0-5583 GCA_035441225.1 Caulobacter sp. | reverse complement strand
GGCAGGCACAGCGACAGCCAGGTCGCGTCGGCGCAGTTGGCGATCAGCTTCGCCTGGCGCGCGGCCTCGGCCCGCTCGAGCTCGCCGGCCGGATCGGGCGCGACCGGGGGTGGCGTCACGGTCACGGTGGGGGGCGCGACGCTCGTCGGGGGCTCCTTGTCGGGAGTCCCGATCAGGGTGACCGGGGGCAGCTGATAGTGGCAGACCCAGCCACTCGCGGTCATTTCACAGGATTGCAGCGTGGCCTGCCCCTCCTGGGGCGCCGCGGCTCCGGCCAGGGCCAGCAACAGCGAAATCATGGCTCAACCTCTGACGGTGCGATCCCCTCGCCACGGCGACCATATCGCCGATTGGGGAGCGGCCCAAACGTTTACACCCCACGCGCCGCCTCGCCGGCGCGAAGGCGGTCAGTCGGTGAACACCAGGTCCGCGTCGAGGACGAATTCCACGAGGGTGGTCGGCATGTCGCCGGCGCGGCGGCCGACCAGCGGCGCCGCCTCGATCTCCAGCCGCACGGTCCCGGCCGGATCCCCGCCGCTCCACAGCGAGTCCATCCGCATGCGATAGTTCTGCGACCCCATGGCGTGGCCCATGGGTACGAGGAACACGGCGTCGCGGAAGACCTCCGATCCGTCCGACAGGTCCCGCGCCGTCAGGGTCACCATGGAAGCGGCGTGCGGGTCGGGGATCAGCTCCAGGTAGCCGGTGGCGCTTTCGGCCCGACCGCGGGCAAGGCTGCGCGAGATCTCGACGAAGGCCGACCCGGGCCCCATCCGCTGCATGGACCAGCTGTAGGTGCTTCGGCGTTGGCGCTTGAATGGCTGTCCGGGCGCCGGGGCGAAGACGATCGGCGGCGTCGGATCGATCTGGTAGCGATAGCCGAACGTGGCGGTGTCCAGCGTGCCGGCGGCCGGCGTGGGGGGAACCATTCGCCCGTCGGGGTCGAGGAATCCGCCCAGCATTTCGTCGCGCCAGGCCCGGGGATAGGTCTGGCCGGAATGGCGGTCCTGCCACGCCGCCCAGATCCGGTCGATGTTGGCGTGGTGCATCCAGAAGACCGGATCGTTCGGCGAGCGATCGAGACGGCCCATGTCGCCGCCGACGAAGCCGTGGATCAGGTTATGCCCGCTCCATTCGCCCGACCCTGAATAGTAGCGCCGGCCAAGGTCGCCGTCGGTCGGGTCGGCCAGACCCCTGGGGCGGCCAAAGAAGGTCGCGAAGTCGTCCGACAGCCGGCCGGTGAACCTCTGGCCATTGCGGCGCATGAATTCGCTGATGGTCTCGTCGGGCCGCGCTTCGCGGCCAGGCACGTAAAATACATCATCGTCGAAAAAGAGGTCCGGGATGCGATCGTCGTCCCAGTCCCAGTAGGGCAGGGCGAAATCGGCCTTTCCGCTGGCGCGCGCCACATGGCGCTCGAACCAGACCAGCTGCAGGCGATGCCAGGGCAGGAACCGCCAGGAGGAGTGGTGCCGGTGCCGCATGTCGGCGTGGAGCGCGACCTGGGCGTCCCAGGCGCCCGACCGTCGCAGCAGCGGAATCGCCTGGCGCAGCGCCTCGATGTCGGGATCGTTGGGCGAGAGGCTCGACACAGGCCGGCGCAGCCGGCCCGTCTGGCCGGCGGCCATGGCCGGCCAGCTGCCCGCCAGCAGGCCCGCGCCAGCCGCACCCCACAGCATGGAACGACGATCCAAGGTCATAGAGGCTCCCCCCTGGATCATTCGCCGAGTCGCGGCGGCGGATGTCAAACGCCATCGCGTCTGAGGAGATCGCCTGACCGGCCATCCTTGCCCGCCGACGGATGCGCGCCAGGGCCAATCGTGGCATCTGTCCGCCCGTGGGGACGAAAATGGCCGAGACCTTCGACTACATCATCGTCGGCGCCGGGTCGGCCGGCTGCGTGCTGGCCAACCGGCTGTCGGCCGATCCGAAGACCCGTGTGCTGGTGCTGGAGGCCGGCGGCAGGGACGACTGGATCTGGTTCCATATTCCGGTCGGCTACCTGTTCTCGATCGGCAACCCGCGCGCCGACTGGATGTTCGAGACCCAGGCCATCCCCGGCCTGAACGGCCGCAGCCTGAAGTACCCGCGCGGCAAGGTGATCGGCGGCTCCTCGGCGATCAACGCGATGATCTACATGCGCGGCCAGGCGGCCGACTACGACGGCTGGCGCCAGCTGGGCCTGACGGGCTGGGGCTGGGACGACGTGCTGCCGCTGTTCCTGGCCCAGGAAGACCACATCGCGCCGCCGTCGGAGCATCACCGTTCCGGCGGCGAGTGGCGGGTCGAGCATCCGCGCATGCGCTGGACCGTGCTGGACGCCTTCGCCGAGGCCGCCGCGCTGGAAGGCATCGCGCCGGTGGCCGACTTCAACGGCGGCGACAACGCGGGCAGCGGCTATTTCCAGGTCAACCAGCGGGCCGGCGTGCGGTGGAGCGCGGCGCGCGGCTTCCTCAAGCCGGCCCTGCGGCGATCGAACCTCAAGCTCGAGACCGGCGCGCGGGTCGACCGGGTGCTGATCGAGAACGGCCGGGCGGTCGGCGTGGCCTGGTCGCGCGACGGCCAGGCGATGGAGGCGCGGGCCGAGGGGGAGGTCATCCTGTCCGCGGGGACCGTGGCCACGCCGTTGCTGCTGGAGCGGTCCGGCCTGGGTGATGGCGAACGCCTGCGATCGCTGGGGGTCGAGCCCGTCCGCCACCTGCCCGGCGTCGGCGAGAACCTGCAGGACCACCTGCAGATCCGCCCGATCTACCAGGTCAGCGGCGTGCCGACGATGAACGCCCTCTACGCCTCGCTATGGCGCCGGCCGCTGATGGCGCTGGAATACGCCGCCCTGCGGCGCGGGCCGATGTCGATGGCGCCGTCGCAGATGGGGGCCTTCGCCAAGTCGTCGCCCGACCAGGTCACGGCCAACCTGCAGTTCCATGTCCAGCCGCTGTCGCTCGACCGCTTCGGCGACCCGCTGCATCCGTTTCCGGCGATCACGATCAGCGTCTGCAACCTGCGCCCGACCAGTCGCGGCTCGATCCATGCCGGCGGCCCCGGGGCGGACGCGCCGCCGGTCATCCAGCCCAACTACCTCGACACGGCGGAGGACGGCCGGGTGGCCGTCGACTCGATGCGACTGGTGCGGCGGATCGTTGGCCAGCCGCCCCTGGCGCGCTATGGCCCGCGGGAGATGAAGCCGGGTCCGGCCGTCGACGACGACGCCGGCCTGCTGGCGGCGGCCCGGGACCTCGGCACGACCATCTTCCATCCGGTCGGCACGGCGAGGATGGGTTTGGATTCCGACCCGATGGCCGTGGTCGATGAACGCCTGCGGGTGACCGGCGTCGCGGGCCTGCGCGTCGCCGACGCCTCGGTCATGCCGCGCATCACCTCGGGCAACACCAACTCTCCGACGATGATGATCGCCGAGAAGGCTGCGCGGATGATTGTCGAGGATCGACGACAGCCCTCTTGATTTCCGTCGCGTCGGGCGGTGAAGACTGTTTTCGAACCGCCGGTATGGAATGGGCAGGACACAGATGGCCGACGATCTCGGATTCGACCCGCAGGCGCTGCGCGAAAAGTACCGCATCGAACGCGACAGGCGGCTTCGCGAGGACGCCAACGAGCAGTACCGCGAGATCAAGGGCGATTTCGCCCACTACCTCGAGGACCCCTACGTCGAGCCCGGTTTCACGCGCGAGCCGCTGACCGACGAGATCGAGGTGGTGGTCATCGGCGGCGGCTTCGGCGGCCTGCTGGCCGGGGCCCGGCTGCGCGAGGCCGGCGTCCAGGACATCCGCATGATCGAGAAGGGCGGCGACTTCGGCGGCACCTGGTACTGGAACCGCTACCCGGGCGCGGCCTGCGATGTGGAGTCCTACATCTACCTGCCGCTGCTCGAGGAACTCGGCTTCATGCCGGTCGAGAAGTATACGCGGGCCCCGGAAATCCTCGCCCACTGCCGGGCCATCGGCGAGCATTTCGACCTCTACCGCGACGTCTGCTTCCAGACCGAAATCACCGACATGAGCTGGGACGCGGCGTCCTCGCGCTGGATCATCCGCACCAACCGCGGCGACGCCATGAAGGCGAAGTTCGTCATCATGGCCAACGGCCCGCTGCACCGGCCCAAGCTGCCGGGCATCCCGGGCGTGGAGACCTTCAAGGGTCACAGCTTCCACACCAGCCGCTGGGACTACGCCTACACCGGCGGCGACTCGTTCGGGAACCTGACCGGCCTGAAGGACAAGCGGGTCGGGGTCATCGGCACCGGCGCCACGGCCGTGCAGTGCGTGCCGCACCTGGGGGCGTCGGCGAAGGAACTCTACGTCTTCCAGCGCACGCCCTCGTCGATCGACGTGCGCGACAACCGGCCGACCGACCCGGCCTGGGCCGCGTCGCTGGAGCCGGGCTGGCAGCAGCGCCGGATGGACAACTTCAACAACCTCGTCTCGGGCGGGTTCGAGAAGGAGGACCTGGTCGGCGACGGCTGGACCGACATCATCCGCAACATCCTGCTGATCGGTCGCCGCAACCGCGAGGCCGGAGAGGCGCCGATGGAGCTGCAGGAACTGATGCAGCTGGCCGATTTCAAGAAGATGGAGCAGATCCGCGCCCGGGTGGACGAGATCGTCCAGGACCCGGCCACGGCCGAGGCGCTGAAGCCCTGGTACAACCAGTTCTGCAAGCGGCCCTGCTTCCACGACGACTACCTGCCGACCTTCAACCGGCCCAACGTGACGCTGGTCGACACCCAGGGGCGCGGCGTCGAGCGAATCACCGAGAACGCCGTGTGGGTCGACGGCAAGGCCTACGAGGTCGACTGCCTGGTCTACGCCACCGGCTTCGAGGTCGGCACCAGCTACGCCCGGCGCGCGGGCTACGAGGTGCATGGCCGCGACGGCCTGACCCTGACGGACAAGTGGAAGGACGGGGTCGCGACCCTGCACGGCATGCACGTGCACGGCTTCCCCAACCTGTTCATCTTCAGCAACAGCCAGTCGGGCTTCTCGGTCAACTATCCGCACATGCTCAACGCCCAGGCGCAGCATGCCTCGTGGATCATCGCCGAGGCCATGAAGCGCCAGGCCAGCACCATCGAGGCCACCCGGGCGGCCGAGGACGCCTGGGTGCAGACGATCATCGACTCGGCCCTGATGCGGCAGAAGTTCCAGGAGGAATGCACGCCGGGCTACTACAACAACGAGGGCAGGCCCTCGGCCCTGGCGGCCCGCAACGGCCCCTATGGCAAGGGCTCGATCGCCTTCATCAAGCTGATGGAGGACTGGCGCGCGGCCGGCGCGCTGGAGGGGCTGGAACTCACGTCCGGCTGAGGCGCGGGCCCCAGGGCGTCAAGGCCACGGAGGCGGCGGTCACGGCGCCCATGGTGACCATGCCCGCCGCCACCAGCGCGAACAGGGCCCAGGACGGCGCCTGCATCCGCACCAGCAACAGCCCGCCCACCCCGACCACGGCCAGGCGGGCCGTGCCGGCCAGAAGAGGGCCGAGGATCCGGCCGGCGCCCTGCGAAGAGAAATACAGCGCCAGGCCGAGGCCGAAGCGCGGCTGCGGGTCGGCCTGGTCGCGCTCGAT
>DAORNX010000164.1:0-5596 GCA_035441225.1 Caulobacter sp. | reverse complement strand
AGGCGACGAGGATCACGCCGTTGGCCGCCTCGATCGCGCTCAGCAGCCGCCAGGCCGGCCCGAGGACAATGTCGCCGTAGCCCACGGTGACAAAGGTCACGGTCGAAAAATAGAGCGCCGATTCCAGGGTCGGCAGGGCCCCGAGCTCCATGTAGACGATGGCGTAGAGCCAGATCTCGATGGTGTGCAGGCCGATCAGGCCGAACACTACGAACACCAGCAGCGCCGCCTGGCCGATGGAGTTCTCGTGCGCCCGCAACCGGCGGCCGGTGTGGCCCATGAGCCGGACCAGCACGACCAGGCCCCAGAAGTGCACCAGCACGGTGATGGCCATCATGATGGTGGCCAGACCCAGGTTCAGAAGCAGGCGTGCAAGGTCGGGCGACATGACCGCCAGACCCTACACCGGCGATGGCGGCGCGGAACGCCCTAATCGCACGACGGGCCTGCGACCACGCCGCGCGGGGCCGCCTGCGGCGGACCGCCCGCTTGTCCGACGCCCTCCGAAAGCCTACCGTCCGGTCGCGGTGAGTAGGCAGCGGAGCGTACGGGGATGGCCAGGTTTCGTGGGCAGGCGACGTCGGACTGGCTCGCGGTCGCGCCGACCGGGCCGGCGGCGGTGATCGGGTCGGGCGGAGACGTCGCACCGGACTACTTCCTCAACGCCGACCAGCGCGGCGGGATCGAATCCTCCACCGGCAAGGTGTCCAAGACAGTCGCCCAGGCCGCGTCGCAGCTCAGCCGCTCGTTCGCCTCATGGAACGACTTTCACGGCGAGGACCAGTACGTCGGGCCGGCTTCGACGGTGACCTTCGCCTTCCGGTCGACCGCGCCGGGCGCCATGCCCGACGACACGGGCGGGTTCAGCCGCTTCAACACCGCGCAGATCAATGCGACGCTCAACGCCCTGCAGTCCTGGTCGGACGTGGCCAATATCATCTTTGTCCGGGCCGGATCGGGTACGGCGGGTGAAGAGGCCTATTCCGACGAGGCGACCATCCTGTTCGGAAACTACGCCACCGGAGCGTCCGGAGCGGCCGCGTTCGCCTACTTCCCCAGCCTCGGCGCGAGCGGCGGTGACGTGTGGGTCAACAGCACCCTCAGCTACAACGCCAATCCCGTGGCCGGGAACTACGGGCAGCTGGTGTTGATTCACGAGCTGGGTCACGCGATCGGCTTCGAGCACCCGGGCGACTATGACGCCGGAGAGGGCGTCGACATCACCTACGCGGCCAACGCCGAATATTTTGAGGACAGTCACCAGTACACGGTGATGAGTTACTTCACCGAGAATTTCACTGGCGGGAACTTCGGGCCGAGCTATCCGGCGACCGTCATGCTGGATGACATCGCCGTCGCCCAGAAGGTCTACGGGGCCAACATGTCCACCCGGACCGGCGACACGGTCTACGGCTTCAATTCGAACGCCGGGCGCGACTGGTTCACGGCCAGTTCGGCGAGCACCATCCTGGTGTTCGCGGTGTGGGACGCCGGTGGGACCGATACCTTCGACTTCTCGGGCTACGGCAACACCCAGACGATCAATCTCAACCAGGGAGCCTTCTCGAGCGTCGGGACCTATTCGGGCGGCAACCTTGTAGGCAATGTCGCCATCGCCATGGGCGCGGTGATCGAGAACGCGATCGGCGGGACCGGCGTTGACACCATCATCGGCAACGCCGCGGCCAACCGCCTGACCGGCGGGGCCGGCGACGACAACCTGACCGGCGGGGCGGGGGCCGATGTATTTGTCGCTTCGTTCGGCGGCGGCGCCGACACCATCGAAGACTTTACGGCGGGCTCCGACAGGATCGATGTGACCGCCTTCGGGGCCTACCAGAGCATCGTCCAGAGCGGGGCCGACACGATCGTCACCCTGTCGGGCGGCGTGAGCATGATCCTGCGATCGGTCACGGCCTCGTCCGTGACCAACGCCAGCTTCATCGGCCTGACGGGCCCTTCAGATCCGCTCGACGGCTACAACCGCATCGACGGCACCGCGGCCGGCGAGACGCTCGACGGCACCACGGCCAGCGACCAGATCTACGGCGGCGACGGCGCGGACACGCTCAACGGCCTGGGTATGCCCGACTGGCTGGAAGGCGGGGCCGGCGGCGATGTCCTGAACGGCGGCGACGGGATCGACACGGCCAGCTATGCCGGCTCCGGGACCGGGGTCTATGTGCGGTTGTTCAACAACACGGCCTTCGGCGGCGACGCCGGCGGCGATGTCCTGTCGAGCATCGAGAACGCGTCCGGCTCGTCCTTCAACGACGATCTGCGCGGCTCGTCCGTCGCCAATGTGCTGGATGGCGCCGCGGGCGACGACTACCTCGAGGGGCAGGGCGGCAATGACACCCTGCTGGGCGGCCTTGGCGCCGACACCCTGGTCGGCGGCGCGGGCGGCGACACGCTGAACGGCGGCGACGGGATCGACACCATCAGCTACGTCGGCTCCTCGCTGGCGGTCTATGTGCGGCTGTTCAACAACCTGACCTTTGGCGGAGACGCCCAGGGCGATGTGATCAGCGGCTTCGAGAACATCATCGGCTCATCGAACAACGACGACCTGCGGGGCGGCAACGACGTCAACCTGCTGGACGGCGGCGCGGGCAACGACCTGCTGATGGGCTTTGCCGGCGCCGACACCCTGATCGGTGGGGCCGGAGCCGACACGCTGAACGGGGGCGACGGGATCGACACCGTCAGCTACGTCGGCTCCTCGCTGGCGGTCTATGTGCGGCTGTTCAACAACCTGACCTTTGGCGGAGACGCCCAGGGCGATGTGATCAGCGGCTTCGAGAACATCATCGGCTCATCGAACAACGACGACCTGCGGGGCGGCAACGACGTCAACCTGCTGGACGGCGGCGCGGGCAACGACCTGCTGATGGGCTTTGCCGGCGCCGACACCCTGATCGGCGGGGCCGGAGCCGACACGCTGGACGGCGGTGATGGTCTCGACACGATCAGCTACGTCGGATCGGCGGTGGGGGTGTTTGTGCGGCTGTTCAACAACCTGACCTTTGGCGGTGACGCCCAGGGCGATGTGATCAGCGGCTTCGAGAACATCATCGGCTCGTCGAACAACGACGACCTGCGGGGCGGCAACGACATCAATGTGCTGGATGGCGGGGCGGGCAACGACATTCTGATGGGCTTCGCCGGAGCCGATACGCTGATCGGCGGGGCGGGCGGCGACACCCTGACCGGCGGCGATGGCCTGGACACCATCAGCTACGTCGGCTCCTCGCTGGCGGTCTATGTGCGGCTGTTCAACAACCTGACCTTTGGCGGAGACGCCCAGGGCGATGTGATCAGCGGCTTCGAGAACATCATCGGCTCATCGAACAACGACGACCTGCGGGGCGGCAACGACGTCAACCTGCTGGACGGCGGCGCGGGCAACGACCTGCTGATGGGCTTTGCCGGGGCCGACACCCTCACCGGAGGCCTTGGCAACGACAGTCTGGCCGGCGGGGCCGGCGCCGACCGGTTCGTGTTCACCGGCGCCTCGGGCAGTGACACCATCACCGACTTCGCCGCCGGGGTCGGGGCGGGGGACGTGATCCAGCTCAGCACGGCCATCTTCACCAGCTTCGCCGACGTGCTGGCCAACACCGCCGATGACGGCCTGGGCAACACGGTGATCAGCAAGGGCGGGGTGACGATCAAGCTGACCGGGGTGCTCGAAAGCCAGCTGGCCGCCGACGACTTCGCCTTCGTCGCCGGCGCCCTGCCGGCCGCGCCGACGGCGCCGGCCTCGGCGCCGTCGTCCTTCGACGCCATGCCGGCGCTTGACTCCAAGGCCGGCGTCGACCTGTGGAGCGCCGCGACAATCCAGGACGCGCAAGACGGCGCCGAGCCTGGTCTGGGCCTCGGCGGTCCGGGCTTCGAACGGCCGCACCTGTTCGCTGCGCCCTCGGACTACGACTGGGTCTGGTAGCCCCGCGCGGGTCGCCGCCGTCTTACGGAGGACAGGCGACGGCGGCCTGCAGTTCGGGGTTGTCGCGGCGCACCCGGGCGAGAATTTCGCAACGCTGCGTCGTCGTTCTGATCGTCGTGTCGGCGATCAGGTCGGCGACGATGCGCTCGCCGGACTCGTGGTCAGCGCTCATCCGCACGCCGCCGCCGGCCTGGCTGTCGAACAGCATCAGGCGGTTGGCGTCCGCGGCGCTCGACCAGGCCGTCCATTCCGGCAGGCGGCCGTCGACGCCGCGGCCAGGCGCGCCGGACGCGGCGAAATTGACCCAGTAGCTCATCATTGCGTCGGACAGCGTCTCGCGACCGGCCGCATTGCCCTTGGTGAAGGCGTAGCGATCGAAGGCGCCCAGCAGCTTGAAGCGTCCGAACACGAACGGAATCTCGAGGCTGTGGCCTGAGCCGAGCAACTGACCCAGATCGGTGACGAGCACCCGTCCTTCCTCGTCCCAGTCGAACCGGTAGGCCCACACCGGGGCGTGGCCCCCCTCCGTCATGCGGGCCGCCGGACCGTCGACGGCGTTGGCCCGCCACATCCGGCTCGGATAGCGGGACACCGCCGCGAAGTAGGCCGGATCGCGAGGCCGGGGCAGCCGTCCGAACACCCAGGTCACCAGGGTGGGATTGAGCGCATTGAACAGCTTCATCTCGTCCTGGTTTGTCCCGGTGATCACCGGCACGGCGTTGAAGGCGTCGGGCTGGTCCAGCACGGACGCGATGCCGCCGGCGGGCAGCACCACGCCGTCGGCGATGACTCTCATGGGATCATGTTCGCCGTCCGGCAGTCGGTAGGCGGCGAAGACGGCCTTGAGCGGGGCCTTGCGCAGGGCTTCGCCGGTCGCGGCCTGGCCCGGACCGACGATCCGCCTGGCCACGGCGCGGCCCGATTCCGGGCGGTCGCCTGTCAGGCCCTCGGCCTCGGCCATGGGTTCCGAACGGAACGAGCCGGACTGGATGATGGCCCTCTGGAACAGGCCGCGAGCCCGGGGGCTGGCGAGCAGGGCCGCGACGTTCTGGCCGCCGGCGCTTTCGCCAAAGATGGTCACCCGGCCCGGATCGCCGCC
The DNA here is from genome assembly GCA_035441225.1 of Caulobacter sp. Lineage (GTDB taxonomy): Bacteria > Pseudomonadota > Alphaproteobacteria > Caulobacterales > Caulobacteraceae > Caulobacter. Next base: position 551 of record DAORNX010000164.1, on the reverse strand, counting down.
AAAGGCGCCGATGTCCTGGCGAATCCACTCGAGGGCGCGGATCTGGTCGAGCGTGCCGAAGTTCGGCGAGGCGTCCTCGGGCAGGGTTCCGCCTTCCCGCAAGGCGGCGTTGGCCATCCACCCAAGGGCGCCGAGGCGATACTGCACGACCACCACCACGACCTTGAACCGGGCGGCCAGGGCAGATCCGTCATACTGTTCGGCCCGGCCCCAGGTGTTCGATCCGCCATGGATCCACATCATCACCGGCAGGCGCGCGGCGCCGGCCGCAACGGCGTCCATCGGTGGGGCGTAGACGTCGAGATAGAGGCAGTCTTCCTGGCCGACGATCTCGCCGAAGCGCGCCCTGTCGACGCCGTCTAGGGCGCTGAGCTGTTGCGGACACCAGGGTGCGGCGGTGACGGCGGTCCGCGATCCTGTCCAGGCGGCGGGCGGTCGCGGCGCGCGCCAGCGCAGATCACCCACGGGTGGCGCGGCGAACGGGATGGCCCGCCAGACATGGGCGCCGGTGTCGGCGTCGACATAGCCGACCACGCCGCCGCCGCCGAGGA
>DAORNX010000163.1:0-5620 GCA_035441225.1 Caulobacter sp. | reverse complement strand
GGACCCTGCGCCGGCCCCCGCGCCGGCGCGGTCGCGGGCGACCCTGCTGAAGCGACTGGCCGACGTGGTCTGCCTGCCGGGCAGCCGGGTCAACGCCTTCGAGCGGGCGATGACCGCCGACCTGCTGATCGAGCTGCTGCGCGAGGCGGCGATCGACGAGCGCGTGCGCATCGCGCGGCGTATCGCCAACGTCTCCGAAATTCCCACCAGCCTCGCCCGGCTGTTGATGCGTGACGACGTCGAAGTGGCGAGGGCGCTGCTCGAGAACAGCGCGACCGTCGGCGACGGCGACCTGATCGACTGCGTCCGCAGCGCGACGGTCGAACATCGCCGGCTGATCGCCGCCCGGCGCGGTCTCAACGAGGTGGTCGCCGACGAACTGGTCCGGCAGGGCGAGCCGGCGGTGGTCGAGACCCTGCTGCGCAATGACCTCGCCCGCCTCAGCCACGAGGCGATCGAGACCATCGTCGCGGGCACGCGCGACAACCCGCGCCACATTCCGCTGCTGCTGCGCCGGGGCGAACTGCGGCCCAGCCACGCCTATGTGATGTTCTGGTGGTCGGACGCCGAAGCCCGCCGGATCATCCTCCAGCGTTTCGCCGTATCGCGGGAGGTTCTGCAGGAGGCGGTCAGCGATGTCTTCGCCATGGCGGCGGACGAGGGCTGGCAGGACCCCCTGACCCGCAAGGCGCTGCAGTTCATCGAGCGGCGCCAGCGCAACCGCGCGGCCATCGCCAAGAGTCCGTTCGAAAGCCTCGACGAGGCGGTCATGGTCGCCTCCGAAAGCATGACCCGCGAGGTGGCCGAGGAGATCTCCTACCTGTCCGGCCTCAAGCCGATGACCGGGGCCAAGATCTTCACCGATCCGGGCGGCGAGCCGCTGGCCATCCTGTGCAAGGCGACCGGCCTGCCGCGCAACAACCTGCGGCTTCTGTGGCGCGCCCTGCGGCGACCGGAGACCGACTCGGCCGGCAACCTGGCGCCGGCGCTCGAGCGGGTGCTGACCCTGTTCGACACCATCGCCGTCGATCGCGCCCAGACGGTTCTGCGCTACTGGAACTGGTCGTTGTCCTCGGCCCTGACCCCGGCCCTGATCCAGGCCATCCGCGAGGGTGACGAGCAGGCGCTGGACGAGTTTTCGCAACCCCAGCGGGCCGCCATGCTGGCCCTGGCCGGCGATCTGCGTCGTCGGTGACTTTCCTGTCGCCGGTCAGAAACGCGAGAGTGAAGCCGCTCTCGTTGATTGATCGTGTTGCTGTTTCAATTGCGAAGCCTGACCGAAAGTGGGTCGATTTCTTGCTCGCAAGAACTTGTGCACGCCCGTAGGGCGAGATATGCAGCGATGAATTGAATCGAAGCGCGTCGATTCCCCCCGCGCCCAATCTTCACTGTGATGGAACTAGGTCAGATGGAAGACAAATCCGCGATCATCGAGATGACGACGGACATCGTGTCCGCATACGTCGGCAACAATTCCGTGGCCGCGAATGATATTCCGGGCCTGATCCAGAACGTTCACAAGGCGCTGACCGATGTCGCCAGCGGTTCGGTGACGGTCGAGGTCGCGCCGAAGGAGCCGGCCGTGCCGGTGCGTCGCTCGATCACCCCCGATCATCTCGTCTGTCTGGAGGATGGTCGCAAGTTCAAGTCGCTCAAGCGTCACCTGCGCACCAAATACAACATGAGCCCCGAGGAATACCGCGCCAAGTGGGGCCTGCCGAAGGACTATCCGATGGTCGCTCCCAACTACGCCAAGGCGCGGTCGGATCTGGCCAAGCAGATGGGCCTGGGGCAGGGCGGCCGCCAGGCGGCGAAGAAGAAGCGCTAGCCGCGCCCTCCGGGCGTCAGGGCATCAGGGGCGGCGGGCCGGACTCGCCGCCCCTTTTGTTTGCGCCGGCGGCCCGCGGGCGGGCCGGCTTGACTCCGGCCGCGAAACTTTGACGCGACGCGCGATTTTCGCTTCCCCCGATTCGCCGGTTAAGCGATAGTGAATCACCGGTGATTCCAAGGGGTTGTTAAGGATTCTGTAGATGGCCGCGCAACTGGGCGCTTCGGCGACAGCCGCCCGCGCCCATGAAGAGTTGTTCGCTTACTGGGCCTCGTTGCGCCAGGCCGGCCGTCTTCCCGGCCGGGCGGACATCCGTCCCGAGGATTTCAAGCGCCTGCTGCCCACGGTCAGCCTGATCGACATCGTTGAAGGGCCGCGCAGGGATTACCGGCTGCGACTGGCGGGAACGGGGCTCTACAGCGTCTATGGCCGGGAAATCACCGGGCGGTCGCTTGGCGATGTCTATGGGGCCAAGGCCGCGGACTACTGGCGCGCGGAACTCGACAAGGTGGTCGAGGGGCGTCGGCCTGGCGTCGGCTGCCACAGCCTGGCCTGGCGCGGGGCCGGCCACATGTCGCTGCTGTGGCTGAGGCTGCCGCTAGCCAGCGACGGGCGAAACGTCGACATGATCCTCGGCTATGACGCGGTCGTCGGCGTCCATGGCGACACCAGCAGCGGCATCCGCGCCGCCTGACGTTCGACGCGCGCTCCGGCTTCGTCCCGGGATCCTGTCAGCGACTGCGGCCTAGCCCGAACCAAGGGGTTGAGGTGGCGTGACAATTTTCCTATTGCGCGACCGGATATAGGAATATTATGGCGATGTTATACTTGACGTACCCAAATGATGCTGTAAGGTAAGCGCCATAAGGAGTTACGCCGTGTCCAACCTGTCCGCCCCGCACTTCCATAACGAAGAAGCCGCCTACGCCTACGTTGAGGCGCGGGTCTGGCCGCAGGGCGCTGTTTGCCCGCACTGCGGAGGGTATGAGCGGATCGGGAAGATGGGCGGCAAGTCCACCCGGATCGGCACTTACAAGTGCTACCAGTGCCGCAAGCCCTTCACCGTGAAGGTAGGGACGATCTTCGAGGCCAGCCACGTTCCCCTGCGCCACTGGTTGCAGGCCATGTACCTCATGGCGGCGTCGAAGAAGGGCATCAGCGCCAACCAGATCCACCGGACGCTCGGCTGCACCCTGAAAACCGCGTGGTTTCTTGCTCACCGCATCCGCGAAGCCATGCGTTCCGGCGACCTGGCCCCGTTCGGCGAAGGTGGCCCGGTCGAGATGGACGAGACCTATCAAGGCAACATCAAGGAGCCGAAGACGGTTCGCTCCAATGGCACTCCCTTCCTCGGGAGCAAGCGCGGGCGCGGCCCGTCCAACAAGCGTACCATCGTCGCTCTCGTTGAGCGCGGCGGACGGGTTCGCTCGTTCCACATCGAGCGCGCCACTAAGTCCAGCATCAATGAGATCATTCTCGCGAACGTGGCGCGCGAGGCCGTCCTCTATACCGACGAAAGCCGCCTGTACGCGGACGCCAAGGACCACGTGTCCGAACATGCCAGCGTGCGGCACAGCCGGGGCGAATATGTCGTCGCCGCCGCCCACTCCAACACCATCGAAGGGGTGTTCTCCATTTTCAAACGCGGGATGCGCGGCGTCTATCAGCACTGCTCGGAAAAGCACCTGCACCGGTATCTGGCCGAGTTCGATTTCCGCTATTGCAACCGCGTTGCTTTGGGCGTGAACGACATCGAACGCACTGATAAGCTGCTGTCCGGTGTCGTCGGTCGGCGGCTGACCTATCAAACAGCTCGTGGGCAGGCCTGACAATGAAACCGAAGAAGCCGACTCTAGAGGACGAGGATCAGAGTCGGCGCTTTCTGGAAGCCGCCCGCGCATTAGAGGCCGATGGCGGACTAAACCCCACCGAAGGCGAAGCCGCTTTTGAGCAGTTGCTGAAGGGGGCAGCCCCGGCGAGGTTGCCTGAGAAGAAGCCTGACCCGGACAAGGCCGGGTAGCTACTGCTTCCGGTTAAAGGCTGACTGTGCCTCGATCTTCCCGATGACCCGCTCCAAGTCCCAGAGCATCCAGTCAGCGTAGAAGCCATCAAGCGAACGGGGCACGAGGAAGTGCAGCCCCTGTCGGGTCTTCCAAAATGTCCCGGTCTGGGTTTTGTGCTCGGTTTGAACGCAGTCGCGGGCCGCCAAGGCGGCCTTCAAACTATCCTCAGAGAGGACCGACGACGCTATCATTCCTGCAGCCCCTCACGTGGAGAGATTCATTGCGAAGCTCGGGAGGCGACGTTGATTCGTCGTTCCCGCGCAAGACCTTTTCCGCGAATTGCTCGAACGGAATGGCGCGCGAAACTTCGCACTGGCAGGAATAGTCGAGTTCCATGAGCATTTTCAGAGCGCCCGGAACATCCTCGTAGGCGGTGCGGGCGTCTTTGCTCGCGACATAGAGGCCGAGAGCGTCCTGTGAAGTGAACACATGCCACCCGTCGCGGTGCTTGTATTCGACGTTAACGGTTGTTTCGAATGCCATTTTCTACCTTTAGGCGCAACAAAACGCATTTGCGCCACCCCGGGGACCTTAACGCAGAATGAGGCGAACAGTTGTCAAGATGTATTTAACGCGCAGGATTCGCAAGCGTCGCATAACGGGAGCTTTATGCCCCCCTTCCTCGCGTCCCACGGGAACGGATCAATCACCGAGAAACATAGCGTTGTAGTTGCGCGTATCTGAGACGCGAACGTCCACCTCAACCACTAGGTGGACTTCATTTTCCGAGGTGCCGGGGCGGGACAGGAGGCGTTCTGACTTCACGTTCAGACCCGTCACCAAGGCATCGTCCTCCAGCAAGCAATGCATGGGGTCGACCCCGGCGAGGTGGGGCGGCCTTGGATGGTAGATGTGAGGAACTGAGAGAGCGTCGAGCAGCGTCTTGATCCGGTTATCCAGGTCGCCGCCCTGATACACCCGCCCCGCCGCCTCCTTCCTCAAGAAAAGGATGTTGAGGCTGCATGTCAGGGCGTATGAATTTCGGACGATGGGCTTGTACTTGTCGGCCCCCCGCTCGATCAGCGCACAGAGATCAATCTCGTCATCGGCCATTTTGAAGTCGGGGGGTAGAACGCCCTCTTCTCCGAAGTGGTGACCCTCAACCCACGGGAACGTGCCGGACTTTGGGACGATAGAATGAAGGGGCAGCCGCTTCAGTGCCGGGTTTAGGCCCCACAGCTCCACCAGTTGCGGATGGAATTGTTCCCGGATCGCCCACTTCGCCTTCTTGGCGACCTTGGAGCCGTTACCGCCAGACGGAAGCTCACCGTCATAGGTGAGAGTGAACTTCATGACGCTAAGCCCCCCAGCCAAGCCAATGCTGCGTGAGCTTAGCAAGTCCCCGCCTCACGGCAAGGATGGGTACGGGAAGTCACATAACGCCAATATTATCCTCCATGCTCCGGTGCTGGCCACAATCAGCGCTGAAGAGCCGACGGATCCGCCCGCGGCGCGAGGACATCATGACCTATCAGGACCCCACCGATCTCTATGGCCCGCCGCCGGACTTCCGCAGGGACCGGCTGCGGGCGGCCTTCATCACCAGCCTGGTGGCCCTGGCGACCGACATGCCGGCCCGGGAGATCGCAGCGCCGACCCGCTGCAGCCAGGCCGCCACCCGGGCGCGCCAGCTGGCCATCTACCTGGCCCATGTGACCCTGTCCTGGCCGCTCGCCCGGGTCGCGCTCGCCTTCGGCCGCGACCGGACCACCGCCGGCGCGGCGGTGCG
>DAORNX010000162.1:0-5684 GCA_035441225.1 Caulobacter sp. | reverse complement strand
CGGGCAGACCGGAGCGCGCCGCACCACCTCCCCACCGCGCTGGATGACAGCGGGGCGCGCGAAACCCTGCCCGAAGCCCCACGTCCGTCTTGCCCCGCCGCGAACCCGCGTTACCTTGCCGTCAAACGGCCGTTCGAGCGCCGGACTGGGGGATGGAATGATGATCTGGCGCAAGAGTCTGACCGCGGCTGTGGCCGTGCTGGTGCTGGCCGGTTCGGCGCCGGCGACGGCAGCGGCGCCCTGGAGCCGCAAGGCCGCGCCGGCCGCCTCGGCTCCGGCCCAGGGCCTGCCCACGGCCACGCCCGAGTCGGTCGGCTTCTCGTCGGAACGCCTGCGCCGCCTGCATGGCGTCATGGACGCCTTCGTCGATCGCGGCTTCGCCCCCGGCGTCGCCACGGTGGTCATCCGCCACGGCCGGATCGTCGACAGCCACATCTACGGCAAGGCCGACCTCGCCACCGGCGCACCGCTGGCCCAGGACACCCTGTGGCGGATGTACAGCCAGACCAAGCCGGTAACCGGCGTGGCGATGATGATCCTCTATGAAGAGGGCAAGTGGCGTCTCGACGAGCCGGTGACCAAGTACGTCCCCGAGTTCGCCGGCCTCAAGGTGTTCAAGGGCATGGACAAGGACGGCAAGCCGATCCTCGAGCCGATCGCCCGGTCGGCGACCATGCGAGAGCTGATGACGCACACCGCCGGCTTCGCCTACGGCCTGGTCGACGACAACTATGTCGACAAGCTCTACCGCGACTCCCTGACCAGCGGCTGGCCGAACCTCACCAGCGCCATGACCGCGATTTCGGCCCTTCCGCTGGCCAGCCAGCCGGGCACGGAATGGAAATACTCCCTGGCCGTCGATATCCAGGGCTACATCGTCGAGAAGCTGTCGGGTCAGACCCTGCCCGACTTCATGCAAAGCCATATCTTCGGCCCGCTCGGCATGACCGACACCGCCTTCTGGGTCCCGCCCGCCAAGCAGGGCCGCCTGGCCAGCCTGTACATGTTCGACCGCGAGACGCGGAAGATTGTCCCGGCCGACAGCTTCATGGTGCTGCCGATGGACAAGGTCCCCACCGCGCCGAACGGCGGCGGCGGCCTGGTCTCGACCATGGCCGACTACAGCCGTTTCGCGGCCATGCTGGCGGGCGGGGGCGAACTTGACGGCGTGCGTATCCTCAGCCCGTCGACGATCCGGCTCATGGCCTCCAACCACCTGACCGACGCGACCCTGGCCACCTATCAGGCGAACAACCCCGGCCACGGCTTCGGCCTTGATGTCGACGTCATCATGGACCCGGCGAAGGCCGGCACGACGGCCGGCAAGGGCTCGTTCAGCTGGGGCGGGGCGGCCGGCACCTGGTTCTGGGTCGATCCGGAAAACGACGTCGTGGTGCTTGGCTTCATCCATGTGCTGGGCGGCAGCTTCTACCGCCTGGACGAGCGTTCCGCGACGCTGGTCTACCAGGCGCTGGTCGATCCGGCGAAGTAGGGCTAGCCTTCGCGGGACAACCGGAGGCGCCCGTGACCCTGATCATCATCCTCGTCGTCATCGTCCTGGTCGGCTTGATGGCGGTCGGGCTGTACAACCGGCTGGTCGCGCTCAACACCCGCGCCGACCAGGCCTTCGCCGACATCGACGTGCAGCTCAGGCAGCGCCACGACCTGATCCCCAACCTCGTCGAGACCGTGAAGGGCTACGCCACGCACGAGAAGGGTACGCTGGAGGCGGTCATCGCCGCCCGCAACGCGGCGACCAGCGCCGGCTCGGTGGCCGACAAGGTCCAGGCCGAGAACGCCCTGACCGGCGCCCTGCGGCAGATGTTCGCCGTCGCCGAGGCCTATCCGGAGCTCAAGGCCAACACCAACTTCCTGAGCCTGCAGAGCGAGCTGTCGGACGTCGAGAACAAGCTGGCCGCCGCCCGCCGCTTCTTCAACAGCGCGGTGGCCGAGTTCAACGCCGCGCGGCTGTCGTTCCCGGCCGTCCTGTTCGCGGGGATGTTCGGCTTCAACGCCCGCGCACTGTTCGACCTGGGCGAGCAACGGGCGGCGATGGACGCCGCGCCCGAAGTGAAGTTCTAGGAACCGCGTCATGGGGGCCGTCGGCCTCTACACCCATATCCAGAGCAACAACCTGCGCTCGGCCCTGCTGCTGGCGGGGTTTCCCGTGCTGCTGCTTGGCCTGACCTACGCCCTGACGCTCGGACTGATCGGCCTTGGCCTGCTGCCCTCGACCGGTTCGATCGACGGCGACCTGGCCGAGGCGGCCGGGTTCATGCTGGCCGGCGCGCCGCCGGCGCTGATCGTGACGGCCGTCTGGTTCGTGGTCGCCTACTTCGGCAACCAGGTGATCATCGATCTGGCCACCGGCGCCCGTCCGGCGACCCGCCAGGCGGAGCCCGACCTCTATAACCTTCTGGAAAACCTGTGCATCTCGCGCGGCCTGCCGATGCCGAGCCTGCGGATCATCGAGAGCGACGCGCTCAACGCCTTCGCCACCGGCCTGAACGAGAAACAGTACAGCATCACCGTCACCCGCGGCCTGATGACGGTGCTCGACCGGGCCGAGCTGGAGGCGGTGCTGGCCCACGAGCTGACCCATGTGATCAATCGCGACGTCCGCACCATGGTCATCGCCTCGGTGTTCGCCGGGGTGATCACCCTGGTGGCCGAGATTCTGTTCCGCTCGATCCGCTTCGGTGGGCTCGGCGGACGGCGCGGCGACCGCAAGGGGGCGGGCCTGTTCATCCTGGTCGCCTTCGTCGCGGCGGCGGTCGGCTATGTCCTGGCCATCGTTATCCGCATGAGCCTGTCGCGCAGCCGCGAGTTCGTCGCCGACGCCGGTTCGGTCGAGCTGACGAAGAACCCCGACGCGATGATCTCCGCCCTGCGCAAGATCGAGGGCCACAGCGCCCTGCCGGCGCCGGAATCTGTCCAGGGCATGTTCATCGAGAACCGGGAGGAGGGGATCTACGCCCTGTTCGCCACCCATCCGCCGATCAGCAAGCGCATCGAGGCGCTGGTCAGGTTCGCGGGCGGCCATGACAGCCCGAACCCGATCGTGGCCGGGCCGGGCCCCTGGGGCTAGGGCCCACAGAGGTCGAGATGCAGGAACTGGTTGAAGGCGCTGGGCCGGTAGTCGGCGAAGGCCTCGCCGTTGCCGAAGCCGCGCCGGCGATAGAGGGCCAGGGCCGGTTCGAAGCTCTCTCCCACGCCCGTCTCGAGGCTCAGGCGCCGATAGCCGCGGGCGCGCGCCTCGTCGAGGATGTGGTCGAGCAGGGCGGCGGCGACGCCCCGGCGCAGGTGGTCGGGATGGGTGCGCATCGACTTGAGCTCGCCGGTTCCGTCGCCCAGCGCCTTGAGGGCCCCGATACCGGCCAGCGCGCCGTCGTCCCGCACGGTCCAGACCGTGATCTCGGGCGACCTGAGGCCCGACAGGTCGAGCGCGAACACATGCCCGGACGGAGTGTTCTCGGCCATGCCGGCGAGATGGATCGCCAGCAAGGCGCGCACGTCCCCGCCGGAGAGGTCGTCCTCGCGGATGTCGAACACCCTAGGGCGCCTTGCTGCCCAGCCTGGCCACGACCGGCCCGCGCAGGCGGCGTTCGCGGGCCAGACTCTCCCCGGCCTCGGCGCGGTCGCGGGCGGAGATCAGCATCCAGCCCTGCGGCCGCAGCACCTCCAGTGGCGAGAAGCGGGCCTTGTAGGCCATCTTCTCGCTGCCCGGGACCCAGTAGCCCAGGTAGACATAGGCCAGCCCGTTGAGCCCGGCCTGGACCACATGGTCGAGGATGATGAAGGTGCCGAGGCTGCGCTTGACCAGCCGCGGGTCATAGAAGCTGTAGACCATGCTCAGGCCGTCGCTCATCACGTCGATCAGCACGCAGGCGATCAGGTCGCCCGGGCCGTCGTCCGTCGACGGGCCGCGATACTCGATGATGTGGGTGCGGACCGCGGTGTCCTCGACCATGGCGACATAGTCGGGCCAGGTCATCTCGGCCATGCCGCCGTCGGCGTGGCGGGCCAGCAGGTAGCGGCGAAGCAGGTCGAACTGCTCCATGGTCGCCTCGGACTCGACCAGATGCCGGCGCAGGTCGCTGTTGCGCGCCAGGGTCTTCCGCTCGCTGCGGGAGAAGACGTAGTCCATCACCGGCAGGCGCGCCGAGGCGCAGGCCGAGCAGGATTCGCAGGCCGGGCGGTAGGCGATATGCTGGCTGCGGCGGAAGCCCGACTGGGTCAGGCTGTCGTTGACCGCCGGACCGTCCGAGGCCGGCAGATGGGCGAAGACCTTGCGTTCCTCGCGGCCCGGAAGATAGGGGCACGGCGAGGGGGCCGTGAGGAAAAAACGCATCCGTCGCGATGTGAAGTGATGCGTCACGGGCCCCTATGCCTTGCGGCTCTCCTCTACCCCGTAACGATTAGGAAGCAGGACGCGCGGCCGTGCAAGCGGGGTTTGACCGATCATGGGTCACCGATCGGGGGGAAGGACAGGGGCTTCGCGTAACAGGATGATCGAGATGCGCCGGTTTCCCGCGAGCATCGGATCGTCCGGGTAAAGCGGATCGGAATTGGCCTTGCCGGCGACCTGGTAGACCCGGTCCGCATTGACCCCGAAGCCCTGCAGCAGCTGGCGGGCGACATCGGCCCGCGCCGAGGACAGGGCCCAGTCGCTCGAGGCGGTGCGGCCGTTCGGGCTGATGCTGGTGTGGCCGCTGATCGAGATCCGGTTGGGCAGCTGGTTGATGATCCGCGACACCGCGCGCAGCAGGATGCGGGCGCGGTCGTTGGGCATGGCCGCGCCGTCCTTGAACATCGAGCGGCCGTCCTGGTCGACCAGCTGGATGCGCAGGCCCTCCGGCGTCTGGTCGATGAGGATCTGCTTCGACAGCTCGGCCAGCTCGGGCATGTCCTGCAGCGCCTGGCGCAGGGACTGGGCGGCCGAGGCGAAGGCGGCGTCCTCGCGGGCCTGCAGTTCCTGGCGCAGGGCCTCCTCGCTGGCCGACTCCAGATCGGTCGCGCCGGGGCTGGTGTCGCTCTGGCCTGTCGTCTTGGTCTGCGGCGGAGCCTCGGGGGCCATCTGCTCGACGGTGGCCATCGAGCCGGACGACTTGACCCCGTCGTCGCCGAGGGCGGTGCCGCCGAGAATGCCGCCCGAACCGCTGGTAGTCTCGGCCACGCTGGCGGGGGCGAAGTAGTCGGCGATGCCGCGCTTCTGCTCGGGGCTGGTGGTGTTGATCAGCCACATCAGCAGGAAGAAGGCCATCATGGCGGTCACGAAGTCGGCGTAGGCGACCTTCCAGGCGCCGCCGTGGTGTCCGCCGCCGACGACCTTCTTGACCTTCTTGATCATGACGGGCGCGTCGCTGCCCAGGGCCATGGTGAATCCCCGCTTAACCGTGACTCGGAAGGTGGCGGGCGGGCGTTAAGATGGGGTTGCGATCCGGCAGGTTGCGTGGTTCGACACGCGCGCTTTCGAGCGCTGCTCACCATGACGTGGGGTCTTGAAGCGTCACATCTGCACGTCATCCTGAGCAGGCCCGCAGGGCCGTGTCGAAGGACGCAACGGAGAATTCGGACATGAAAATCGCCTTCATCGGCCTTGGGGTCATGGGCTTCCCGATGGCGGGCCATCTGGCGAAGGCCGGGCATGAGGTCAGCGTGTTCAACCGCGGCCCGGCCAAGGC
>DAORNX010000161.1:4452-5689 GCA_035441225.1 Caulobacter sp. | reverse complement strand
GGACTGGTGGCCCGCGGGGCGCGGCCCCGGGCCAACGGTCTGCTGATCGCCGAACGGGACCTGCTCGAGGCCCAGACACTGCTGGCCGCCGGGGGAATCGGCCCGGTGGCCGCGAGTCGCCCGGAGCACCTGTTCGAGCCGGACTCGGCGGCGGCCACGGCGCTGGCCACCCGGATCGGGTTATAATTTTGACGATGGAGTCAAAACTTCCGGTTCTTTTGACTCGTCAGTCCAAGAAACGACCCGTTTTTCGCCATTTCGGCGTAATTTGTTGCGCGCTCCCCCGGCCAGCTGCCTTGACAGGGAAAGGTAATTGCCGTCTTTTGATGTTGCGCGAGGGACACGACCCCCAGAGAGGTCTGCCCTCACGGCGTTTCGGGGAGGAAACGCCCGCTTGGATCGAGTGATCGAGGAATAAACCGGACCCGCCGCGACTATCCCCCGCGGCGGGTCTGTGTTTTTCGGCGCGGCCGTCAAAAATCTCCGACCCCCAATACCCTGCGCCCTGCGACCCGCCGCTTCGTGGTTGCTCAGGATGACGTCGCCCCGTGCGCGTCATGGTGAGCGGCGCCCGGCGGGCGCGGGTCGAGCCACGCACCCCCGACATCCCCACACTCCTCAGGAGACGTCATGACCTCAAACCCCGAGGACGGCTATCAGCCGTCGAACGTCACCAACGCCCGCGGCCGGGCCGTGGTCATCACGGGCTGCTCCGGAGGGGGCAAATCTGCCCTGCTGGCGGAACTGGCGCGGCGCGGCCATCGGGTGTTCCCCGAGGCGGGTCGGCAGATCGTCAAGGAGCAGGACTGGATCGGCGGCGACGTCCTGCCCTGGTCGGCGCCCGCGAAGTTCGCCGAGCTGGTCCTGTCGCGCGGGCTGCATCAGCGGATCACCGCCGCCGACGCTGGCGGCCTGGCCTTCTTCGACCGCAGCGTCGTCGAGCCGCTGGCCGCGCTCGAGCGGCTCGCCCTGCCGGTTCCGTCGCACTTCCGGCGGGCCGCTGAGGTTTGCCGCTACCACGAGACGGTCTTCGTCGCCCCGCCCTGGCCAGAGATCTACCGCGCAGACGCCGAGCGCCGGCACGGGTTCGAGGAGGCCCTGGCGGAATACGGTCCCCTGACGGCGGCCTACGCCAGGCTGGGCTACCGGCTGGTCGAGCTGCCGAAGACCACGGTCGCGGCGCGGGCGGCCTTCGTGCTGCAGACGCTGGGGGCGTGAGGCGGGCGCGGATGCGGGG
>DAORNX010000161.1:0-4430 GCA_035441225.1 Caulobacter sp. | reverse complement strand
GTCCCCCTCTCGGTGGTTGGCAGGGGACACGCACTGAAGTGCATGTCCCCGCGTGGTTCCTACCAGATCCTGACCCGGTCGGCCGGCGCGACGTACAGCTTGTCGCCATCCTTGACCCCGAAGGCGTCGTACCAGGCGTCGATGTTCCGGATCGTGCCGTTGACGCGGTAGTAGGCCGGCGAGTGCGGATCGGTGACCACCTGCTGGCGGACGAAGTCCTCGCGGGCCTTCTGGCGCCAGACCTGGGCCCAGCCGAGGAACACCCGCTGCTGGCCGGTGAAGCCGTCGAGGATCGGCGCGGGCTTGCCGCCCAGCGACACCAGATAGGCGTCGTAGGCCAGCGACAGGCCGCCCATGTCGCCGATGTTCTCACCCATGGTCAGGGCGCCCTGGACCTTGGCCCCCGGATAGGGCTCGAAGGCCGAGTACTGGGCGCCGAGGCGGTCCGCCTGGGTCTTGAACTTGGCCGCGTCCTCGGCGGTCCACCAGTCGCGCAGCACGCCGTCGCCGTCGCTCTTGCGGCCCTGGTCGTCGAAGCCGTGGCTGATCTCGTGGCCGATCACTCCGCCGATGCCGCCGAAGTTGACCGCCATGTCCGCGTCCGGATGGAAGAACGGCGCCTGCAGGATGGCGGCCGGGAAGACGATCTCGTTCTTGATCGAGCTGTAGTAGGCGTTGACCGTCTGCGGGGTCATGCCCCATTCGCCCTTGTCGACCGGGCCGTTGAGGCGGGCGACATCGTAGCGCCATTCGAAGGCGCCGGCGCGGATGGCGTTGCCATAGGCGTCGTCGGCGCGGACATCGAGGGCCGCGTAGTCGCGCCACTTGTCCGGATAGCCGATCTTGACCCCGAACTTGGACAGCTTCTCCAGCGCCTTGACCTTGGTCTCGGGGCTCATCCAGGCGAGGTGCTCGATGCGGGTCTTCAGCGCCGCGCGGATGTCGGCGACCAACGCCTCCATCTTGGCCTTGGACTCGGCCGGGAAGTAGCGGGCGACATAGACCTTGCCGACCGACTCCCCGAGCATGCCGTTGACGTAGGCGACGCCGCGCTTCCAGCGCGGCTTCTGCTCGGGCTGGCCGGCGAGGGTCTTCGAGCGGAACTCGAAGTTGGCGTCGACGAAGCGTTTCGACAGCAGCGGCGCGGCGCCGTCGACCAGATGGAAGGCCTGCCAGGCCTTGAGCGTGTCGACCGGCGTTTCCGAATAGATCGCCGCGAACTTCGGGAAGGCGGTGTTGGTGCTGACGACGTAGCGGTTGACGCCCTTCAGCTCGGTCCCGGCCAGGTAGCGGTTCCAGTCGAAGCCCGGCGTCGCCGCCTGCAGTTCCGCCAGGGTCATCGGATTGTAGGTCTTGTCGCGGTCGCGGCGCTCGGCCCGCGTCCAGGACGCTTCGGCCAGACGGGTTTCGAAGGCCACGATGGCCTTGGCGGCCTCGGCCGGCTTCGGCCAGCCGGCCATGGTCAGCATCTGGGCGACATAGGCCTCGTAGGCCGCCTTCTTCGGCCCGAACTTGGGATCGAGGTAATAGTCCCGGTCCGGCAGCCCCAGCCCGCCGGTGCCCGCGTAGACCGCGTAGTGGGCCGGGTCCTTGGCGTCGTCGCCGATGCCCAAGCCAAAGATGGCGCTGTAGCCGGAGACGTTGGACAGGCCCATCAGGGCGGTCATGTCGTCGCGGGTCCTGACCGCCCGGATGGCGGCCAGCTCGGGCTCAAGCGGCTTGATGTCGAGGCTCTCGGCCCGCGCCTCGTCCATGAAGGCGGCATAGGCCGCGCCGATCTTGACCGCGTCGGGACCGGTGATGCGACCGGCCGCGGAGTCCTCGATGATCGCCCGGGTGCGGGCCTCGGACAGGATCGACAGGGCGTCGAAGTTGCCGAACCGCGAGCGGTCCGACGGAATCTCGGTGCGCGCGTTCCAGGCGCCGCTGGCCCACATGTAGAAGTCGTCGCCCGGCTTCACCGAACGGTCCATGCCGCTCAGGTCGAAGCCCCAGGCGCCGTAACGCGGGCTCTCCAGCGACACCGTCTCGCCGCCGCCCGTGGTGTCGGCGGCCGCGAACAGCGACTGGTTGAAACAGAAGGCGTCGAGGCAGGCGTGCTGCTCGTGGGCCATCGCCGGCGCGGCGGCGAAGGTGAGGGCAGCCGCCGCGGCGGCGCTCATCCAGAAGGTCTTCATGACGGAAAAATCCCCGGAACCAGACATGGGCGGGGAGATTGCACGTCCCGGGCGGCGAGGGGAGGTTAAAGATTGTTCATGCGTGGTTCGCCACGCACCCTCCGGGCGCTGCTCACCATGACGTGCCCCGAGCTACGTCATCCTGAGCAGCCCCGAAGGGGCGTGTGGAAGGGCGCTACCAGATCCGGACGCGGTCTTCCGGCTTGACGTACCACTTGTCGCCTTCCTTGACGCCCCAGGCGTCGTACCAGGCGTCGACGTTGCGCAGGGTGCCGATGACGCGGAACACCGGCGGCGAGTGCGGGTCGGAGACCACCTGCTGGCGGATGGCGTCGTCGCGGTACTTGCTACGCCAGATCTGGGCGAAGCCGAGGAAGAACCGTTGGTCGCCGGTCAGGCCATCGATCACCGGGGCCGGCTTGCCGCCGAGCGACAGGTGATAGGCGTCCAGGGCGATCAGGATGCCTCCCAGGTCGCCGATGTTCTCGCCCATCGTCAGGTCGCCGTTCACCTTGGCGCCGGGCACCGGCTCAAAGGCCGAGTACTGCGCGCCGAGGCGTTTCGTCTGGGCCTCGAACTTGGCCGCGTCGGCCGGCTGCCACCAGTCGCGCAGGGAACCGTCGGCGTCGAACTTGCGGCCCTCGTCGTCGAAGCCGTGGCTGATCTCGTGGCCGATCACCGCGCCGATGCCGGCGTAGTTGACCGCCGGATCGGCGTCCGGATCAAAGAACGGCGGCTGCAGGATGGCGGCCGGGAAGACGATCTCGTTGAGCGTCGGGTTGTAGTAGGCGTTGACCGTCTGCGGGAACATGCCCCACTCGTCGCGGTCGACCGGCTTGCCGAGCTTGGCCACGTTGAAGGCCCATTCGAAGGCGGTCGCGCGCTGCACGTTGCCGTACAGGTCGTCCGGCTTGATGGTCAGGGCGCTGTAGTCGCGCCACTTGTTTGGGTAGCCGATCTTGACCGTGAAGCTGGCCAGCTTGGCCTGGGCGCGGGTCTTGGTCTCCGGGCTCATCCAGTCGAGCCTGTCGATGCGGGCCTTCAGCGCCACCCGCAGGTCGGCGACCAGCTTCTCCATCTTGGCCTTGGACTCGGCCGGGAAGTAGGTGTCGACATACAGCTTGCCGACCGCCTCGCCGAGGTTGTTGCTGACCAGCGTCACGCCTCGCTTCCATCGCGCGCGTTGCTCGGGCTGGCCCGACAGCGTCCTGGCGCGGAACTCGAAATTGGCGTCGACGAACCGCTTCGACAGATAGGGCGCGGCCTGGTCGGCGGTGTGGAAGGCCTGCCAGGCCTGCAGGGTCGCCACCGGGGCGTCCGCATAGATGGCGGCGATCTTCGTGAAGGCCGTCGGTTCGCCGACGATGACCGTGCCCGCCTTGTCGAGGCTCGCGCCGTTCAGCCAGGCCTGCCACGGGAAGCCGGGGGCCAGGGCCTGCAGCTCCGCGACGGTCTTGGGGTTGTAGGTCTTGTCGGCGTCGCGTTGCTCGGCGATCGGCCAGCTGGCCTCGGCGATGCGGGTCTCCAGCGCCACGATATCAGCCGCCGCCTTCGCCGGGTCGGCCCAGCCGGCCAGGGTCAGCAGCTGGGCGACGTAGGCCTGGTAGGCCGTCTTCTTCTCGGTGAACTTCGGATCGAGGTAGTAGTCGCGGTTGGGCAGGCCCAGGCCCGCCTGGGTCAGGTAAGTGACGTTGGTGTTGGGGTCCTTGGCGTCCTGGCTGATGTAGGCGGCGAAGAAGCTGCCGCCGAAGCCGCCGTTGGTCGCGCCCATGATCCGGGCCAGGTCGTCACGCGTGGTGGCGGCGCGGATCGCCGCGAGGTCGCCGGCCAGCGGTTTGGCGTCCAGCGCCTCGACGCGGGCCTCGTCCATGAAGCTGTTGTACAGGCCGCCGATCTGCTGCGCCTCGCCGGTCGCGTTGACCGTCGCCGCCGAGGTGTCGATCACCGCCTTGATGCGGGCGTCGGACAGTTCGCGCAGGGCGTTGAACGAACCCCAGCTGGTCCGGTCGGCCGGAATCTCCAGCCGCGACAGATAGGACCCCGACGAGAAGCCGACGAAGTCGTCGCCGGGCTTCACGGTGCGATCCATGCCCGAAAGGTCGAAGCCCCACGGGCCCATGCGCGGCGCGCGGGTGATGTCGGCCTGGGCGGTCGGCGAGGCGTCGGCGCGGGCCAGGACGGGCGTGGCGCCGAGGGCGCAGGTCAGGGCCAGCGCGGCGGCGGCGGAAAGCAGGACGCGTTTCATGAAGGGGT
>DAORNX010000160.1:0-5749 GCA_035441225.1 Caulobacter sp. | reverse complement strand
CGCCGGTGACCCTGTCGGTCGGAACCGTCGGGGCCGGGGCGGTCACCTGGCCGGTCACGCCGACCTGGCCGGTCACGCCGGGAAGCGCCTGCGCCGCCGCGCCGCCGGCCAGAACCAGGCTGCCGATGGCGCTGAGGCCGAGGAGAATGGATTTGCTGTTCATGGGTTCGTGCTCCGTGCTTCCCCCAACGTCCGGGCCAATTAACCGCCGGGAGCGACCGAGGTTCCGCTGGGTCACGCCCTTGCGGCCGCCGCGCCCGGCCCGATACCTTCCGGAAAACGCGCAGGGAGGCCTTGGCCATGAGCACGCAGGACCGGATTTCGGTGACCATCGAGGGCGGCGTGGCCGACGTACGCCTGGTGCGGGTCGACAAGATGAACGCGCTGGACGACGCCATGTTCTCGGCCCTGATCGAGACGGGCGAGCGGCTGAAGACAGAACCCGGCGTGCGGGCGGTTGTCCTGTCGGGCGACGGTCGCGCCTTCTGCGCCGGCCTGGACATGGGCAATTTCGGCAAGATGGCCTCGGGCGAGCGGCGCGGGGGCGACAGCCTGGTCAACACCGGTCGCACCGAGGGAGGCTCGAACCGCGCCCAGCATGCGGTGATGGTCTGGCGCGAGATCCCCGTGCCGGTGATCGCTGCGGTGCACGGCGTGGCCTTCGGCGGCGGCTTCCAGCTGACCCTCGGGGCCGACATCCGCTACGTCGCGGCGGACACCCGGCTGTCGGTCATGGAGATCAAATGGGGCCTGGTGCCCGACATGGCCGGGCTGGTGCTGATGCGTCATCTGGCCCGCGACGACATTGTCCGCGAGCTGACCTACACCGGCCGGCAGTTTTCCGGCGAGGAGGCCGTGCAGTACGGCTTCGCCACCCGCGTCTGCGCCGACCCGCGCGCCGAGGCCCTGGCGCTGGCGCACGAGATCGCGGGCAAGAACCCGCACGCCATCCGCGGCGACAAGCGCCTGCTGAACCTGGCCGCGTCGGGCGCCGACCAGCACGCGGTGCTGCTGTCCGAGTCCGTCGAGCAGGGCGCCTTGATCGGCTCCCCCAACCAGATCGAGGCGGTCATGGCGACGATGGAGAAGCGCGCGGCGAAGTTCGCGGAGGCGTGACGTCAGAAGCCGATGGGGACACGCACTGAAGTGCATGTCCCCGTCCGTTACTTCAGCAGCTTGCCGATCGCGCCGCCGATCAGCCCGCCGACAGCGGAGCTCAGTGTGCCGATGACCAGGATGATCGGCGTCACGTCGCCGAGCAGCCAGGACACGGCGATCCCCAGCAGGGCGCAGACCGCGCCGGCGATCACGCCGCCCAGCAGGCTGTCGGCCCAGCCGCCTTTCGCCGCGCGGGCGTAGAGCAGGCCGGCGACCAGCGAGATCAGGATGCCGACGATGGCGAACAGGTTGGCCACGGCCGGAATCCAGTGGCCGGCCAGGACCATGATCAGCTGAAGCACCGTGCCGATCACGGTCGCATTGATAAGCGCCTTGCGGTTCATGTCAGTTTCCCCCTTGAACGACGGTCGTGGCGGCCGCGGCCTTGCGTTTCGCCTCGAGCGCCGCCCAGTCGACCGGGCCGGTCTCGAAACGGGTCTTCAGGGCATCGAGCGTGTAGGCGTTGCCCCATTCGAAGTGGCGGTACAGCGTGTCGAAGCCCTCGCCCTGGCCATAGCCGACGGCGGTCAGCATGACCCGGGTGCGGCCCTGGCCGAGATCCTCCATCTCGATAGTCGTCGAGATCTGCGGGAACAGCTCGCGGTAGGGCAGCTGGCGCGGCGCCTGGACGTTGCGGATCGACAGCATCCGCTCGGGCACATAGGCGACGATGCGGTTCCTGATGTTGTCCGGGTCGCCGATCCGGGCCGCGGCGTTGTAGCTGGCCTCGATCATGCCATCGACGGCCAGGTCGATCCGGGCCACCGGCGCCACCCACTCGCGATAGCCCTCGCCCGTTGTGAAGGCCCGCCACACCTGGGCCGGCGTGGCCTTGACCACCACTGACAGCTGCAACACCCGCCCGCCGTCGGGCGTGACATAGGAGCTGTTGGCCACGTCGCGGTACTGTCGCCAGTCGGGAAAGGCCGGTTCGGCCGCCTGAACTGCGGTGGCCAGGGCGGCGGCGCTGACGAGCGCAAGGATCAGGCGTTTCATGTTCCGGTCTCCTGGCGCGCCGCGGGCGCGGCGGCCGCCCCGGCGGCGGCCTGCAGCAAGGTGAAATAGTTCCGCAGGCCCGCGACCGAGGCGTCGAAGGCCTCCAGCGTGCGGTGGGTGCGCGACTGCATGACCCCGCCTTCCATGGTGGTCAGCACGAAGGTGGCCAGGGCGTGGGTGTCGGTTCCGGCGGGGAGCCGCGCCTTGGCGGCGTCCAGGCAGCCCTTCACATGGCGGACCCAGCCCTCGAAATTGACCGACAGCATCTCCCGCACCGGCGGGTCGGGCTCGTGCAGTTCAAGGGCGATCGAGCCGATCGGGCAGCCGTACAGGCAGGCGGTGTTTTTCAGCATGCCGCGATAGGCGGCCAGAAGGGCGAACACCCGCTCGATCGGGTCGTCGACGCCCTCCCAGGCCGGGGCCAGCAACATCGGATAGATGCCGTCGCGGTACATCTCAAGCACCGCCAGCAGCACGTCCTGCTTGGTCGGGAAGAAGTGGTACAGGCTGCCGGAATTGGCTCCCGCCTCGCGCAGGATGTCGGCCACCGAGGTCGACAGGAAGCCCTTCTCCGAGAAGAGCGCCATAGCGGCGAACAGGATGCGCTCGCGGGTCGGTTCCAAGGGACGGGCCTCTTGATTGAATGATCAAGTAAGCACGGGTTGAACGGTCGATCAAGTGGAACGCATGGGGCGTGGGAAATAGGGAGTAGGGAGTAGGGAGTAGGGAGTAGGGAGTAGGGAGTAGGGAGTAGGGAGTAGCAAGGGCGAGGCGCGAGACGGCCAGCGGGCAGGGTCGAACGACGCCCTACTCCCTAATCCCTACGCCCTACTCCCTAGACCTGCCCCACCGTCTTCAGCCGCGCCCGCGGATGGACCTCGTTCTGGCTCATCACCACGGTCTGGCCGCGGAAGCGTTCGATGATCGATCGCACGAACGGGCGGATCTGCGGGCTGGTCAGCAGGACCGGGCTGTCACCGGCAAGGGCCGCGCGCTCGAAGGCCTCGCGGACGCCGCGGATGAACTCCTGCAGCTTGCTCGGGGCCATGGCCAGTTGCTTGTCCTCGCCCTGACCGACGAGGGCCTCGCTGAAGGCGACCTCCCAGTCCGGGGACAGGGTGACGATCGGCAGGGCGCCGTCGTCGCCGCGGTTGGCCCAGCACAGCTGGCGGCCGAGTCGCGCGCGGACCGCCTCGACCAGCTGGGTGATCGAGGCGGTGTGCGGCGCGGCCTCGGCCACGCCCTCGAGGATGGTCGGCAGGTCGCGGATCGACACCCGCTCCCGCAACAGCGCCTGCAGCACCCGCTGCAGGCTGGTTCCGGTGACGATGGCCGGGACCACGTCGTCGGCCAGCTTCTTCTGTTCCGGCCCGAGGTCCTTCAGCAGCTTCTGCACCTCGGCGTAGGACAGCAGGTCGGCCATGTTGTCCTTGAGGATCTCGGTCAGGTGGGTGGTCAGCACCGTGGCCGGATCGACGATGGTATAGCCGCGGAAGGTCGCCTCCTCCTTGAGGCTCTCGTCGATCCAGGTCGCCGGAAGGCCAAAGGCCGGCTCGCGCACATGGTCCCCCGGCAGGTCGACCTGGCCGCCGCGCGGGTCCATGGCCATCAGCGAGCCGATGCGCACCTCGCCCGTCCCGCACTCCATCTCCTTGATCCGGATGGCGTAGCCCTGGGTCGCCAGGCGCATGTTGTCGAGGATGCGCACGGGCGGCATGACGAAGCCGAAGTCGGCCGCCAGCGTCTTGCGCAGGGCGCGGATCTGGTCGGTCAGCTTGCGCCCGTCGAGATCGTTGATCAGCGCCAGCAGGCCGTAGCCGAGCTCGATCTTGACGTCGTCGATGGCCAGGGCGTGGGAGATGGGCTCCTCTTCCTGCTCGGCCGGCGGCGCGGTCTCGATGACCACCTCCGGCTCATTTTCCTTGACCGTCCGTCGCCAGGCCAGAACGCCGGCGGCGATGGCCAGGACCAGGAAGGGTATCTTCGGCATCGCCGGGATCAGGGCGATCACGCCGGCCGAGGCCGAGACCATGCCCAGGCTGATCGGGTTCATCGCCAGCTGGGCGACCAGCGCCTTGTTGGCCGATCCCTCGACCCCGGCCTTGGACACCAGGAAGCCGGCGGCGATCGAGATGATCAGGGCCGGCACCTGGCTGACCAGGCCGTCGCCGATGGTCATCAGGGTGTAGGTCGTGGCGGCCTGGCCGGCCGGGATCTTGTGCTGGATGACCCCGATCAGGAAGCCGCCGACGATGTTGATGGCGACGATGATCAGGCCGGCCACGGCGTCGCCGCGGACGAATTTGCTGGCGCCGTCCATGGCCCCGAAGAAGGTCGACTCCATCTCCAGGTCCTTGCGGCGCTTCTTCGCCTCGTCCTGGTCGATGAGGCCCGACGACAGGTCGGCGTCGATGGCCATCTGCTTGCCCGGCATGGAATCGAGGGTGAAGCGGGCGGCGACCTCGGCGATCCGCCCCGAGCCCTTGGTGACGACGACGAAGTTCACGATCACCAGGATGGCGAAGACGATCACCCCGATGATGTAGTTGCCACCCATCATCAGCTCGCCGAAGGCCTTGATGATCTGGCCGGCGCCGTGGGCGCCCTCGTGGCCATGGGTCAGGATCAGTCGGGTCGAGGCGAGGTTCAGGCCAAGCCGGAACAGGGTGGTGACCAGCAGCACCGTCGGAAAGGCGGTGAATTCCAGCGGCTTCTTGATCAGCAGGGCCGTCATCAGGATCAGCACGGCGCTGGTGATCGACAGCGACAGCAGGACGTCCAGCATGAAGGCCGGTATCGGCAGGATCAGCAGGATGATGATGCCGATGACGCCGACGGCCAGGCCGACCTCGCCGCGCACCATCCAGCCCCAGACGCTTCCCGCCGAGGGCTTTTGGCCGACCAGTCCTGAGAGTCCGATGTCCGCCATGCTGGATCGGACCTAGGGGCTGACGCCCTAGGCCGCGTTCGCCCCCAGGCCGGCTTGCGGCGCCGGCACGCTGACGCCGGCCTCGGAATATTCCTTCAGCTTGTTGCGCAGCGTGCGGATGGAGATGCCGAGGATCGTCGCCGCATGGGTGCGGTTGCCCAGGCAATGGCCGAGGGTGTCGAGGATCAGCTGCTGCTCGACCTGGGCCACGGTCTGGCCGACGAAGGCCCGGCTGACCGCGTCGGCGGCCATCGAGGCGTTGCGCGCCATCGCCGCGTCGGGCGCCGGCGACATCGGCTGGCCGTCCGGCAGGCGGACGGCGAACTCCTCGATCTCCGCGCCGGTCGACAGCAGCACCGCCCTGTGCATGGCGTTCTCGAGCTCGCGCACGTTGCCGGGCCAGCGATGGCTGACCAGCCGGCGGCGCGCCTCGGCCGACAGCGGGCGCTCGGGCACGCCGTTGGCGGCGGCGTATTTCTTCACGAAGTGATCGCACAGGGCGACGATGTCGCCGGGCCGCTCGCGCAGCGGCGGCAGGCGCAGGTTCACGACGTTCAGGCGATAGAGCAGGTCCTCGCGGAAAGTCCCCTCGCGCACGGCCTGGGCCAGGTCGCGGTTGGAGGTGGCGATCACCCGGATGTCGACCTTGACCGGCTTGCCGCCGCC
>DAORNX010000159.1:0-5760 GCA_035441225.1 Caulobacter sp. | reverse complement strand
CGCTACGGCATGATCCTGTTCATCGCCTCGGAAGTGATGTTCTTCGTCGCCTGGTTCTGGATCTTCTTCGAGATGGTCCTGTTCCAGGGCCACCGCACCCTGACGCCGGAGATCGGCAACTTCGAGGGCGTGGCCGAAGCCTGGAAGACCTGGCCGCCCAAGGGCGTCGAGCTGGTCCCGGCCTTCCACCTGCCGCTGGTCAACACCCTGACCCTGCTGCTGTCGGGCACCACGGTGACCTGGGCGCACCACGCGCTGCAGCAGGGCGATCGCAAGGCGGCCAAGATCGGCCTGTTCCTGACCATCGCGCTGGGCGTGCTGTTCACCTCGATCCAGGCCTACGAGTACAACCACATCCTGCACGAGAAGCTGTTCTATTCGGAGGAGGCGGCCAACGCCGGCCTGTACGGTTCGTCCTTCTTCATGGCGACCGGCTTCCACGGCTTCCACGTGCTGATCGGGACCATCTTCCTGACGGTCTGCTTCTTCCGCCTGCTCGGCGGCGGGTTCACCCCCAAGCAGCACTTCGGCTTCGAGGCCGCCGCCTGGTACTGGCACTTCGTCGACGTGGTCTGGCTGTTCCTGTTCGCCTTCATCTACGTGATCTTCGGGACCGCCTGACATGGTCAATCCGTACGCGGCGGGGGCGGCGGGTCGCTGCCCCAACTGCGGCGAAGGTCATCTGTTCGAGGGCTTTCTCCGGATCGCCCCGACCTGCGAAGCCTGCGGCTTCGATCTGAAGACGGCCGACACCGGAGACGGTCCGGCCGTCTTCGTGATTCTGATCGGCGGCTTCCTGGTCGCCTTCGGCGCGGTGTTCACCGAGATCGCCTTCAGTCCGCCGATCTGGCTCCAGCTGCTGGTCTGGCTGCCGCTGACCGCGGTGGTCTGCGGCGCGCTGCTGCGGCCGTTCAAGGGGCTGCTGATCGCCGCCCAGTTCACCAACAAGGCCCGGGAGGCCGGGCGGGATGACCGCTAGGCGCTTCCCCATCGGCCTGACCCTCGCCACCGCGGTCGCCTTGGCGATTCTCTGCGGGCTGGGCGTGTGGCAACTCAAGCGCCTCGCCTGGAAGACCGAGCTGCTGGCCAGCATCGCCGCGGCCCAGGCCGCGCCTCCCCGGCCGATCGGCCAGACGCCCCTGACGCCGGCCTACCGCTTCCGGCGGGTCACGCTTGACTGTCCGGGCCTGGCCGGCGCGCCATTCGTGGAGCTCTACGCCATCAACAGCGACGGCGTGGCCGGCCGGCGGCTGGTGTCGCTCTGTCGTCCGGTCGGCGCGCGGACGCAGATCCTCGTCGATCGCGGATTCGTCGCGGACACAGTCTCCGCCCGCCCCCCGGTCCAGCCGTCGACCGCCGTCGTCCATCTGACCGGCGTCCTTCGCGAGGGCGAGACCCCCGGCGCCTTCACCCCGCCGACGCGCGATGGCCTGTTCTACGTGCGCGACATCGGCCAGATGGCCCGCGCCCTGGGCGCCACCCGCCACCCCCGGGTGATGATCCTGGCCGAGACGTCGAGCAACCCGGCCTGGAAAGCCCTGGTTCCGACGCCCCTGCCCCCCGACATTCCCAACCGGCACCTGGAGTACGCCCTGACCTGGTTCGGTCTTGCGGGCGCTCTGGTCGCCGTCTATGCGGCGCTCCTCCGGCGCGGATTGAAAGCGGCATGAAATACGTTTCCACACGGACGGGCTCCGGCCCCGACGCACCGGCTGTCGGCTTTCTCGAGGCGATCCTGTCGGGCCTGGCCCCCGACGGAGGCCTGTATGTGCCCGAGACCTGGCCCGAGCTGACCGCCGACGAGATCGCCGCCTTCGCCGGCCAGCCCTACCACCGCGTGGCCGCGGAGATCCTGGGTCGCTTCACGGGCGGTGAGATCCCGCACGATGCGCTCGACGAGATGTGCGAGGAGGCCTACGCGACCTTCACCCACGCGGCGACCTGCCCGGTCAAGCAGCTGACGCCCGGGA
This sequence comes from Caulobacter sp., assembly GCA_035441225.1. Taxonomy (GTDB): domain Bacteria; phylum Pseudomonadota; class Alphaproteobacteria; order Caulobacterales; family Caulobacteraceae; genus Caulobacter. The sequence goes on along the minus strand of DAORNX010000159.1, from coordinate 3,790 downwards.
TGTTCCTGGTCGAGCTGTTCCACGGTCCGTCCCTGGCCTTCAAGGACGTGGCGATGCAGCTGCTCGGGCGGCTGTACGACTACGCCCTGGCCCGTCACGGCCGGACCATGACCGTGGTCTGCGCCACGTCCGGCGACACGGGCGGGGCGGCGGTCGAGGCGTTCCGGGGCCGGGCCAACGCCCGCATCGTCGCGCTGTTTCCCGAGGGCCGCATCAGCGAGGTTCAGCGCCGCTTCATGACCACGACCGGCGAGGCCAACGTCGCCTGTGTCTCGGTCGACGGCACCTTCGACGACTGCCAGGCGATCCTCAAGACCATGTTCGGCGACGACCAGTTCCGCAGCGCCGTGGACCTGTCGGGCGTCAACTCGATCAACTTCGCCCGCATCGCCGCCCAGGCCGTCTACTATTTCACCGCCGCAGTGGCGCTCGGCGCGCCGCACCGGGGCGTGGCCTTCACCGTGCCGACCGGCAACTTCGGCGACGCCTTCGCCGGCTGGGTGGCTCGCCGCATGGGCCTGCCGATCACTGGCATCCTCGTGGCGACCAACAGCAACGACATCGTCTCCCGCGCCTTCGAGACCGGTCGCTACGCCCGCGGCGGGGTGACGCCGACCCAGTCGCCGGCCATGGACATCCAGGTCGCCTCGAATTTCGAGCGCCTCTATTTCGAAAGCGTCCGCCGCGACGGGGTCGAGACCGGCCGCGCCTTCCGCGCCTTCGCCGAGACCGGCGTCATCGACCTGCCGCCCCAGGCCCTGTCGGCCATGCGCGAGACCTTCACCGGCGCGGCGGTCAGCGAGGACGATACCGCGCGCTGCATGCTGTCGACGCTGAACGAAACCGGCGAACTGGTCGATCCGCACACCGCCGTGGCCCTGGCGGCGGCCCGGCGCGCCTCGCTGCCCGATCCGACGACCCCGATGGCCATCCTGTCGACGGCCCATCCGGCCAAGTTCCCCGAGGCCGTCAGCGCGGCCACCGGGACCACGCCCGATGTTCCGGCCGCCGCGCGCGGCCTGGCCGACCGGGCCGAGCGCTACGACCATCTGCCGGCGGACGCGGACGCCATCATGGCCTATGTGCGCGCGTTCGTGACCCGGTGACGGGTCGCCTCCACACCCTGCCCAACGGCGTTCGGGTGGTGTTCGACCCGATGCCCGGGCTCGAGACCCTGGCCCTGACCGTGGTGGCCGGCCGCGGCGCCCGCTACGAGGACGAGACCCGCAGCGGCTGGTCTCACCTGCTCGAGCACATGGTGTTCAAGGGGGCCGGCGGCCGGACCGCGCGGGCCATCGTCGAGGACGTCGAGGCGGCCGGCGGCCATCTCAATGCGGCCACCGGCTACGAGCGGACCAGCTTCCAGACCCGCACCCTGGCCGGCGGCCTGCCGCTGGCCATGCGCGTCACCGCCGATCTGGTGCTGCGCCCGACCCTCGATCCCGGGGACCTGGCGCGCGAGAAGCAGGTGGTCGGCCAGGAGATCGCCGAGGCGCTCGACACGCCCGACGACCTGGTGTTCGAACTGGCCCAGGAACAGGCGTTCGCGGGCCAGTCGCTGGGCCGGCCGATCCTGGGCACGATGAAGTCGCTGAAGGCCGCCACGCCGCAGGCCCTGTCCGACTGGCGCGCCGCCCTATACGCTCCTGACCGGCTGGTGGTCAGCGTCGCCGGAAAGGTCGACGAGGATGACCTGCTCGGTCTGGCGGAAGAGGCCTTTGGCCACCTGCCCGACCATGGCGGGGCCGAGCCGCCGCCCGCGCCGGCCTTCACCGGCGGCCGCGCGGCCAGGCTGCGCAAGCTGGAGCAGGCCCATGTGGTGCTGTTGCTGCCCGCCGTCGGCGCCTCTGATCCCGACTACTTCGTCCTGCGGCTGTTCGCCGAGGCCCTCGGCGGCGGCATGTCCTCGCGGCTGTTCCAGGAAGCGCGCGAGAAGCGCGGGCTGGCCTACGCCATCGACGCCTATGCCGACACCTACGTCGACGCCGGCATGCTCGGCGTCTACGCCGGTTGCGCGGCGGCCAACGCCGCCGAACTGGCGCGCATCGCCGCCGGCGAGATCCAGGCGCTGGCGGCCAGCGTGGGCGAGACCGAGCTGACGCGGGCCAAGGCCCAGCTCAAGGCCAGCCTGTTCATGGGCCGCGAACACCCCCTCAACCGCGCCGAACAGGCCGCGGGCCAGACCCTGATGTTCGGTCACCTCTACACGCCGGCCGCCATCTCCCAGGCCATCGACCAGGTGACCGCGGCCGACTTCGCGCGGCTCGGCGAGCGGCTGGTGGCGGACAGGCGCTGTGTCGTGTCGGTGCTGGGCTCGAAGACGGCGCTGGCGGCGCCGGACGCGTTCGAACGGGCGGTGTTCGGCTAGACCTTCCTCCACGGAGAGGCGGCAGGCGCCTCTTGCCCGCGTCCTCGATGCGCGCCACGCTTCGCCCATGTCACTCCTCGAGTGGATCTCGCCCGAACCCGGCCCCGCCCTCCAGGGAGAGGGTGTGCGCCTGCGCGCGCCCCACCGCCGGGACTACGCCGAATGGGCGGCGCTGCGGCAGGCTTCGCGCGCCTTCCTGCAGCCCTGGGAGCCGGTCTGGTCGCCAGACGAGCTGAGCCTGGCCGCCTACTCCCGACGGCTGGCGGCCTGGCGCAACGGTCGGGACCTGGACCAGATGTACGCCTTCTTCATCTTCCGCGAGACCGATGAGGCGCTGGTCGGCGGCATCACCCTCAACAACGTCCGTCGCGGCGTCGCCCAGATGGGCACGGTCGGCTACTGGTCGGGCCAGGCCTTCGCCCGCCAGGGGCACACCCTGGCCGCCCTCAGGGTGCTGATCGGGTTTGCCTTCGGCCCGCTCGCCCTGCACCGCCTGGAGGCCGCCTGCCTGCCGACCAACGACGCCTCCGCCAGCCTGCTGCTGAAGGCCGGCTTCACCGAGGAAGGCTACGCCAAGTCTTATCTGAAAATTAACGGCGATTGGCGAGATCATCGGCTGTTCGGGTTGGTCCCGCGCGAAGGCGCTCGGGGGCGCCCGTAAGGAGAAGCCGGCGTGAACCGGTCATGAGGCTCAACGCCCAGGATCGACGAGTGTGGGACGCGGCCGCCACGCTGGAGGCGCTCGGCGGCGCGCATGTGGCCCTTTGGGTCTGGGAGCCCGAGGAGGACCGCTTCCGCCTCTACGGCGCCGCGCGGCAACTCGGCCTGGGGCCGCTCTCCCCGGAATGTTCATCGGCCGCTTTCCGCGCCCTGGCCCTGCCCCAGGATCGCGCCGGCGCCGAGGAGCTCCTGCGCATCCAGAGCCCGGGATCGGAAATCGCGCTGCGCATCCGCATGCGGGGCGGTGAGACCTGCCTGTGGCGCGGGGTCTGGCTGGAGGAAGGCGTCCGCGCATCGGGCGTGGTGGCCCCCGAGACCCGCTTCGCGGCATCGGAATTCGACAGCCTGACCGGTCTGCTCGACCGCCCCAGTTTCATCGCCCGCGCCCGCGAGCGGCTGACCCAGCCCAGCCGCCAGACGCTGGTCGTCGCCGATCTCGACCGGCTGCGGCGACTCAACGAGGCCCTCGGCCACGACCGCGCCGACCTGGTGCTGGCCGCGCTGGGTTCGCGCCTGGCCGCCGCCTTCGGCTCGGGAGCCATCATGGCCCGGGTCGGCGAGGATGAGTTCGCGGTGATGACCTCGGGCGATCCCGAGCCCACCGAGCGCCTGCGCAAGGCCCTCGAACAGCCGCTGCGTATCGCCGGCTTCGACATCCTGCCGACCCTGGCGATCGGCGCCGTGGAGGCCGAGGGCGGGGAG
>DAORNX010000158.1:307-5763 GCA_035441225.1 Caulobacter sp. | reverse complement strand
CGTCGCCCTGCCCTTCGCGGTTCCGACCGGCCGTCATCTGCTGCTGAGCGCCGGCCCGGGCCAGGCGGATCTGGCGGCCCGGTTCGCCATGTGGCTTCGCCTCGAAGCCAGCCGCAGCCTGGCCCTGCAGCAGGCCCGGATGCAAAAAAGTCTGACCACAAAGTAAGCTCGTCTTACAGTGCGTCACATGCACGTTACATTGTGTGGCTAGGCCCTCTCCGCGAAGGCCGCATGACGGCATGCGGCTCGTGGAGAAGACGGATGTTCAAGACAATCGCGGTCGCGCTCGGCGCGGCCCTTCTGGCGGGCACCGCCGCCATGGCCGGCGACATTTCCGGCGCCGGCGCCACCTTCCCCGCTCCGGTCTATGCAAAGTGGGCCGAGGCCTACAAGACCGCGACCGGCATCGGCCTGAACTACCAGGCGATCGGTTCGGGCGGCGGCATCAAGCAGATCAAGGCCCGGACCGTCGCGTTCGGCGCCTCGGACAAGCCGCTCACGCCCGCCGAGCTCAACGCGGCCGGCCTGATGCAGTTTCCGACCGTCATGGGCGGCGTCGTTCCGGTGGTGAACCTGCCGGGCGTGAAGCCGGGCCAGCTGCACCTGACGGGTGCGGTGCTCGCCGACATCTATCGCGGCGCCATCACCAAGTGGAACGCCCCGCAGATCGCCGCCCTCAACAGGGGCGTCAAGCTGCCCGCCCTGCCGATCACCGTCGTTCACCGTTCGGACGGCTCGGGCACGACCTTCCTGTTCACCTCCTACCTGTCGATGAAGAGCCCCGCCTGGAAGACGAGCGTCGGCGCCAGCGACTCGGTGCAGTGGCCGACCGGACTGGGCGGCAAGGGCAACGATGGCGTGGCCGCCTTCGTCAAGCAGACGATCGGCTCGATCGGCTACGTCGAATACGCCTACGCCAAGCAGAACGGCGCCACGTTCGTCCTGGTCCAGAACCGGGCCGGCCAGTATCCCGCCCCGGTCGCGGCCAACTTCGCCGCCGCCGCCGCCGGCGCCGACTGGACCAAGGCCCCGGGCAACTACCTGCTGCTGCTCGATGAGCCGGGCGCCAAATCCTGGCCGATCACCGGCGCCACCTTCATCCTGGTCTACAAGAAGCAGACCGACGCCGCGTCCGGCGCCGCGGTGCTGCGGTTCTTCGACTGGGCCTACAAGAACGGCGACGCGGCCGCCGGCGCGCTCGACTACGTGCCGATGCCCGCCAGCGTGAAGGCCCTGATGCGCAAGCAGTGGGCCGCCCAGATCACCGGGCCGGACGGCAAGCCGGTCTACGTTTCCCGCTGATCGACCTCCCCGACGAAGCGGTGGGCGGACGTCTTCGGACGTCCGCCCCTTTTCGCGACCGGACATGATGACCGACCTTGCAGCCACCGACCGCGCCGCGCCCAGAGGGGCCTGGTTCGACCCGATCTTCCGCTTCGCCTGCCTGTCGGCCGCGACGCTGTTGCTGGCGGCCCTCGGCGGGGTGGTGATTTCGCTGGCGATCGGCGGCTGGCCGGCGCTGAGCAGGTTCGGCGTCGACTTCTTCCTGACCACCACCTGGAACCCGGTGACCGAAGTCTACGGCGCCGCCGGCCCGATCGTCGGGACCCTGGCGACGTCGGCCCTGTCGCTGGCCATGGCCCTGCCCGTCGCCCTGGGCGTGGCGGTCTTCCTGGTGGAGTTCTGCCCCCGGCTGCTGGCCCAGCCGATCGCCATCGCCGTCGAGCTGCTCGCCGGCATTCCGTCGATCGTCTACGGCATGTGGGGGCTGTTCGTGCTGGCGCCGTTCTTCGCCCTGCATGTGCAGATCCCGATCATCATGACGCTGCCGGACGACTCGTTCTGGGGCAAACTCCTGGCCGGCGTCCCCAACGGGGCCAACATCTTCACCGCGTCGCTGATCCTGGCGATCATGATCCTGCCCTATATGGCGGCGGTGTTCCGTGAGCTGTTGCTGACGGTCCCCGCCCAGGTGCGCGAAGCCGCCTACGGCGTCGGCTGCACGCCGCTGGAGGTCGTCACGGCGGTCAGCTTTCCCTACGTGCGCACCGGCGCGGTGGGGGTGATCATGCTGGGCCTTGGCCGCGCGCTCGGCGAGACCATGGCCGTGACCTTCATCATCGGCAACTCGCATGACCTGCCGACCTCGCTGTTCGGCAGCGGCTCGACCATCGCCTCGACCATCGCCAACGAGTTCACCGAGGCCACGGGCGAGATGCACACGGCCGCGCTGACGGCCCTGGGCCTGGTGCTGTTCGTCATCACTTTCGCCGTGCTGGCCATCGCCCGCGCGCTGCTTATCGCCCAGCGGGAGGACTGAGCCATGCCGCTGGACCGCCGCCTTCGTCGCAACCTCGCCAACGGCCTGTTCGTCGCCGCCTGCGGGACGGCGACCCTCGTCGCCCTGCTCGCGCTGGGCATGATCATGGCCTCGCTGGCGCATCAGGGCCTGGCCGGCCTGAGCGTCGACATCTTCACCCGCTCGACCCCCGCGCCAGGGTCGCAAGGCGGGCTGCTCAACGCCATAACGGGCTCGCTGATGATGTGCGGGCTGGCGATGGCGATCGCCGTGGCCGTGGGCCTGCTGGCCGGAACCTGGCTGGCCGAGTTCGGCGGCAAGTCGGCCTTCGCCCACACCGTGCGGTTCCTCAACGACGTGCTGCTGTCGGCGCCGTCGATCCTCATCGGCCTGTTCGTCTACGAGCTGGTGGTGCGGCCGCTGCACGGCTTTTCCGGTTTCGCCGGCGCCGTGGCCCTGGCGCTGATCGCCGCCCCGGTGGTGACCCGCACCACCGAGGACATCCTGCGCCTGCAGCCCTCGGCCCTGCGCGAGGCCGGCGCCGCCCTTGGCGCGGCCCGGTGGATCACCATCCGCAAGATCATCTGGCCCGGCGCCGGAGCCGGCCTGCTGACCGGCGCCCTGCTGGCCTTCGCGCGCATCAGCGGCGAAACCGCGCCGCTGCTGTTCACCGCCCTGAACAACCAGTTCCTCAACCTGGACATGGGCAAGCCGATGGCCAGCCTGCCGGCGGTGATCTTCCAGTTCGCCCTCAGCGCCTACGACGACTGGCGCAGCCTGGCCTGGACCGGCGCCCTGCTCATCGCGCTGGCCGTCCTCTTCGTGAACATCATCGGGCGGGTCATAGCCGCCCGCGGAATCTATCGCCCATGACCGACCCCAACGCCCTCGACGACGATCGCCACATGGTCGAGCCGGACCCGGCCAGCGTGATCCTGCGCGCCCGCGACCTGAACTTCTTCTACGGCCGGACCCAGGCGCTGTTCGACGTCGACCTGCCGGTCGTTCGCAACCAGGTCACCGCGCTGATCGGCCCGTCGGGCTGCGGCAAGTCGACCCTGCTGCGGACCTTCAACCGGATGTACGACCTCTATCCCGGCCAGAAGGCCTCGGGCGAGGTGACGCTCGACGGGGAGGACCTGCTGGCCCTGCGCGACATCGCGCGGCTGCGGTCGCGGGTCGGCATGGTGTTCCAGAAGCCGACGCCCTTCCCGATGTCGATCTATGACAATGTCGCCTTCGGCGTCCGGCTCTACCGCAGCGCCGGCCGTCGCGAGCTCGACGCCATCGTCGAACAGGCCCTGCGCCGGGCCGCCCTGTGGGACGAGGTCAAGGACAAGCTGAAAATGTCCGGCCTCAGCCTGTCGGGCGGCCAGCAGCAGCGGCTCTGCGTGGCCCGCGGCATCGCCGTCGAGCCCGAGATCCTGCTGCTCGACGAGCCCGCCTCGGCGCTCGATCCGATCTCCACGGCCAAGCTCGAGGAAACGATCGATCAGCTGAAGAAGGACTTCACGATCGTCATCGTGACCCACAACCTCGCCCAGGCCGCCCGCATCTCGGACAACACCGGCTTCATGTACCTGGGCCGGATGATCGAGTTCGGGCCGACCGGCGACCTGTTCATGAAGCCGTCGACCCGCCGCGCCCAGGACTACGTCCAGGGCCGTTTCGGCTGACGCGGCCATCCCAGCGGAGTGAACCGGCATGACGGAACATACGGTCAAGGCCTACGAAGGCGAACTGACGGCGCTGGAGACCGGCGTCGCCGAGATGAGCGCCCAGACGCTCGAGCAGGTGCGGGCCGCTGTCGCGGCGATCACCGCCCATGATTCCGCGCTGGCCCGCTCGACGGTCGACGGCGACGCCCACCTCGACCTGATGGAGGCCCGGATCGAACAGCAGGCGGTGCGGCTGATCGCCCTGCGCCAGCCGATGGCGCGGGATCTGCGCGACATTCTCGGGGCGATGAAGATCGCCGCCAACCTGGAGCGCTGCGGCGACCTTGCCAAGAACATCGCCAAGCGGGCGCTGGCGGTCGACGGCGCTGACTTTCCCGACCCGAGCAGCGGGTCGATCGCCCGCATGGGTCGACTGGTCGCCGACCGCCTGGGCCAGGTGCTCGCCGCGCAGCGCACGCGCGACGGGTCGCTCGCCCTCGCCGTCTGGCGCCAGGACGCCGAGGTCGACCAGCAGTACGAGAGCCTGTTCCGCGAACTGCTCACCTACATGATGGCCGACCCGCGGATGATCTCGCCCTGCGCCCACCTGCTGTTCGTGGCCAAGAACCTCGAGCGCATCGGCGACCACGCGACCAACATCGCCGAGGCGATCCACTATCAGATCACCGGCGATCCGGCGCCGGGCGCCGGACGGCCGAAGTGGGACCTGCTGGTCCAGGGCGAGGCCAGGGAGACCGGCGCCCCTTGACGCCGGCGGGGAAATCCCGGCTCGAATGAGGCGTTCCCGGCCCGCCGCCGACCGCCCGAGCTCCGATGTCGCTGACCCTCACCGCCGTAACCAAGACGTTCGGCCGATTTCCCGCCCTGCGGGACGTGTCGTTCGAGGTGCGGCCGGGGGAGTTCCTCGCCCTGCTCGGTCCGTCCGGCTCGGGCAAGACCACGCTGCTGCGCATCCTCGCCGGGCTTGAGCGGCCCGACGCCGGGGCCATCGGTTTCGCGGGCGAGGACCTGCTGGCCCTGCCCGCGCGCGAGCGGCGGGTCGGCATGGTGTTTCAGCACTATGCCCTGTTTCGCCACATGACCGTGGCCGACAACATCGCCTTCGGCCTCAGCGTGCGGCCGCGCGCCACCCGCCCGGCCGCGCATGAGATCGCGCGGCGGGTCAGCGACCTGCTGCGGTTGGTCCAGTTGGAAGGCCTGGAGCGCCGTTATCCCTCGCAGCTGTCCGGCGGTCAGCGCCAGCGCGTGGCCCTGGCCAGGGCCCTGGCGATCGAGCCGCGCCTGCTGCTGCTCGACGAGCCCTTCGGCGCGCTTGACGCCCGGGTTCGCCGTGACCTGCGCCGCTGGCTGCGTCGCGTGCACGACGAGACGGGCGTGACGACCCTCTTCGTGACCCACGACCAGGAAGAGGCGCTCGACCTCGCCGACCGGGTCGCCATCCTGCGCAGCGGCGCGCTCCAGGAAGTTGGAAGCGTTGA
>DAORNX010000158.1:0-276 GCA_035441225.1 Caulobacter sp. | reverse complement strand
TCGTCTTCGACTTCCTCGGCGGCGCGGTGCGGGTGGCCGGCCAGGCCAGTCACGGCGCCCTGACCGTCGACGACTGGACCACCGTCGTGCCCGCCGACGGCCCCCAGGGGGCGGTCGACGTCTACTTCCGGCCGGAGACCGCCGCCATCAATGGACCCGACGGCCCGGGAATCCGCGCGCGGGTCACGGGCCTGGCGCACCGGGGCGCCGCCGTGCGGGTGGAGCTGGACCTGCTGGGCGAACCGGCCGACCTGCTGCTGTCCGGCGACCGGGCGA
>DAORNX010000157.1:1944-5766 GCA_035441225.1 Caulobacter sp. | reverse complement strand
TGAGGTAGAGGCCGGCGTCGTGGACGTCGGTCATGCCGATGCCACCATGCATCTGCACCATCTCGTTGCTGACCAGATGGGCCAGCTCGCTGGCCTTGGCCTTGGCCAGGGAGGCGGCCGCGCGGTTGTCGCTCGCGCCGGCGTCGATCTGCTCAAGCGCCGCCTCGACGCAGGAACGGGTGGTCTCCAGGTCGGTGAACATCTTCGCCGCCCGGTGCTGCAGGCTTTGGAAGGTGCCGATCACCTGGCCGAACTGGGTGCGGGTCTTCAGGTAGTCGAGGGTGATCTCGAAGGCCTGGAGCGCGCTGCCGAGCATCTCGGCCGCCAGGCCCGCCCGGGCCCGGTCGAGCACCGGCTCGAGGATCGCCCAGCCCTTGCCGACCTCGCCCAGCACCTCGCCCTTCGCGCCGGCGAAGGTGATCTCCGCGGCGCCGCGGCTGTCGGCCAGGGCCAGATGCTTGCGGGTCACGCCCGCCGCGCCGCCCTCGACGAGGAACAGGGTGATGCCGTCGGTCTCGCCGGGCTGGCCGCCCGTGCGCGCCGCCACGACGATCAGGTCGGCGGCGTCGCCGTCGAGCACGAAGGTCTTGCTGCCGGTCAGGCTCCAGCCGTCGCCGGCCTTCTCGGCCTTCAGCGCGGTCATCTCCGGCGCATGGTGGGCCTTCTCGTCGACGGCCAGGGTGGCGACGATCTCGCCGGCCGCGATCTTCGGCAGCCAGGCCGTCTTCTGGGCCTCGGAACCGCCCAGGGTCAGGGCCGCGGCGCCGATCAGGGCGGTCGAGAGCAGCGGCGAGGCGACCAGGGTGCGGCCGGTCTCCTCGAGGATCAGCCCCAGGCTCAGGTAGCCGAAGGCCGTGCCGTCGTAGTCCTCCGGCACGATCACCCCGGCCCAGCCCATCTGGCCCATCTCGGCCCAGGTGGCGGGGTCGAAGCTGCGCCCGGACTTGCCGTCGCGCAGCGCGCGCAGCCTCGTCACCGGCGAGGACTCCTGGGCCCAGCTCTTGGCCGCGTCGCGCAGCATGGTCTGTTCTTCGTTCAGGACGGCCATCAGTAAATCCTCTTGGTGCGTGCTTCGACACGCGGCCGCTGGCCGCTGCTCAGCATGACGTAGTGGGGTTGGGGGCTCGGATGCACGTCATCCTGAGCAGGCCCGCGGGGCCGTGTCGAAGGACGCACGGTCATGCCGTGGCCTTCTCGTGATGGACCGCCCAGGCGAGGGCCTGTTCGAGGCGGTCGTTGCCCCAGAACAGCTCGCCGTCGGCGGTGATGAAGCTGGGCGAGCCGAACACGCCGCGGCCCAAGGCCTGTTCGACGTGATCCTTCAGGCGCGCCTTGACGCCGTCGCCCTGCGCGGCCGCGAAGACTGCATCCGGCGACGCGCCGACCTCCTCGAGGAGCGGCGCCAGCACCTCGGGCTTCGAGATGTCCTGGTCGGCGACGAAGTTGGCCTCGTAGACGCGGCGGGTGAAGGCCGGCGTCCAGCCGTCCTCGAGCCCGGCCACGGCCACGCGCGCGGCCAGCAGGGTGTTTCGGGGGAACTGGCTGGGATGGGTCAGGGGCAGGCCCTGTTCCTCGCAAACCCGCTCCATGTCGCGCCACATGTACCGGCCCTTCACGGGCACGACGTTGAACGGGCTGTCGGTCATGCCCTGCTGCGCGTGCAGCAGCGGGCCCAGCAGGAATGGTCGCCAGGCGACCTGTACGCCTGCCGCCTCCGCCAGCGCCTCGATGCGCATGGCCGCCGGATAGGAGTAGGTCGAGGCGAACTCGTACCAGAACTCGATCATCACTGGTGATCCAGCAGACCGAGCACCCGCTTGGCGACGACGTTGAGATTGATCTCGCTGGTGCCGCCCTCGATGGAGTTGGCCTTGGCCCGCAGCATCGAGCGCATGGCGCCGATCTCGCCGGCCGAGAAGCTGTCGCCTTCCCAGCCCAGGCCCTGCAGGCCCAGCGCCTCGACGGTCAACTCGGTGCGCTCCTGGTTCAGCTTGGCGGCCGCGTACTTGATGATCGAGGTGGCGGCGCTGGGGCCCTTGCTCGCCTTGGCCTCGGCTTCCGCCCGGCGGATGGTCAGCATGAAGGCGTGCTGGTCCATCTTGTGGGCGGCGATCCGCGTGCGCAGGTCGGCGTCGGCGATTCGGCCCTCGGCATCGACGCCCAGGTGGGTCTTGGCCGCCTCGACCACGTCGATGCCGGCCCCGCCGCCGAAGCCGCCGGCGGAGATGTTCTGGCGCTCGTACTGCAGCAGGCGCTTGGCGATCTCCCAGCCGCCGTTGAGCTTGCCGACCAGCTGGTCCTTGGGAACCTTCACGTCGGTGAAGAAGGTCTCGCAGAACGGCGAGCTGCCGCTGATCAGCTTGATTGGCCGGGTCTCGACGCCCTCGCTGGTCATGTCGAACAGCACGAACGAGATGCCCTCGTGCTTCTTGGAGGTGTCGGTGCGCACCAGGCAGAAGATCCAGTCGGCCTGGTCGGCGTAGCTGGTCCAGACCTTCTGGCCGTTGATCAGGAAGTGGTCGCCCTTGTCCTCGCAGCGGGTCTGCAGGCCGGCCAGGTCCGAGCCGGCGCCCGGCTCGCTGTAGCCCTGGCACCAGCGGATCTCGCCCTTGACGATGCCGGGCAGGAACTTCTGCTTCTGTTCCTCCGTGGCGTATTCGAGCAGCACCGGGCCGAGCATCCAGATGCCGAAGCTCATCAGGGCCGGGCGGGCGCGGATACGGCGCAGCTCGCTCTCGAGCACCTTGTTCTGTTCGCGGGTCAGCCCGCCGCCGCCGTATGCCTTGGGCCACATCGGGGCGGTCCAGCCCTTCGACGCCATCCGGTCGAGCCACAGCTTGGCGTCGGGGTTCTTCGGCTTGAACCGCCGGCCGCCCCAGGGCGCCTCGGACTCGTCGTCCATCGGCGCGTTCAGCGAGGCCGGATAGTTGGCCGCCAGCCAGTCGCGCACCTCCGCGCGGAAGGCCTCAAGGTCGCCGCCGCCAAAATCCGCCATGGCCGTTCTCCCGTGAATTCCCGTTTGGCGCAGCTTAGCGTGCGCGCCCGCCGGAGCAAGCCGGTTCAAACGCCCGTTCGACTCATCGGCCGAGCGCGGCGCCGCCGGACAGGCTATAAGGGTGGCCGGACAGGCGTTGGGAATCGCATGCGGCTTTATGGCGAACTGAAGCCGGCCATCCTGGCGGCCGCCCCGACCCTGGCGGCGATCGCCGCCGCGGCGTCGGGCGTGATGCTGCTGGCGTCCGGAGCAACCCCTTCGGATCCCTCCCGCCTGGTCGAGTTGCTCAAGGTCACGCCGACGGCGCTGATCGAGATCAGCCACTTCCTCTCCTCGATTCTCGGCCTCGTGCTGATCCTGCTGGCCTTCGGCCTGCGCTCGCGGCTGGACGCGGCCTGGACGGCCAGCCTGATCACCCTGCTGGCCGCGGCCCTGCTGGCGCCGTTCAAGGGGTTCAACTGGGAAGAGGCGGCGGTGCTGATCGCCTGCTTCCTGGTCATCCTGCCGCTGCACAACGCCTTTCCGCGGGCCGCCGGCCTGTCGCGGATGGAGGTGACGCCGGGCTGGCTCGCCTCCGCCGCGGCCGTGCTGGGCGGCGCGGCCCTGCTCGGCTGGTGGTCGTTCGCCCACGCCGACTACGCCCAGCAGCCGGTCTGGCGGGTGATGGCCGACCAGGACCTGACCCGCGCCATCCGGTCGTCGGGCGGTGCGGCGCTGGCGCTGCTGCTGTTCGGGGTCTGGCGCCTGTTCGCCATGCCGGCGACCCCGCCGGTGGCCGGCGACGACGACCCCGACTTCGACCGTGTCCGCGCCATCCTGCGCTCCGC
>DAORNX010000157.1:0-1838 GCA_035441225.1 Caulobacter sp. | reverse complement strand
CGCCATGGACGGCCCGGTCGGCCGGGCGAGCGAGCGGATGGAACTGCTCTGGCGCTTCCGCGAACTGGCCGACGCCCATGCCGCCCGCCCGGCCCTCTACGGCATCGGGCCGGAGGATCTGCCGGACGCCGTCGAGCTGGGCTTCTCGATCCAGAAGATCGGCGAGGCGGCGGCCGTGCCGCTCGACGGCTTCTCCCTGGCCGGGCGTCGCCGCGAGGTGCTGCGGCGCAACTGGCGCAAGGCCGCCGAGGGCGGCGCCACGTTCGAGGTCGTTCCGCCAGAGGCGGCGGCCGGCCTGCTGCCCGAGCTCAAGGCGGTTTCCGACGCCTGGCTGGCGCTCCACGCCGGCGGTGAGAAGTCCTTTTCCCTCGGTGGCTTCGTGCCGCGCTATGTGGCCGAGTTTCCGGTGGCCGTGGTGCGGGTCGAGGGGCGGATCGTGGCCTTCGCCACCCTGTGGCTGACCGCCTCGCGCAAGGCCCTCTCGATGGACCTGATGCGCTACGGCGAGGCGGCGCCGAAGAACGTGATGGACTTCCTGTTCGTCGAGCTGTTCGCCTGGGGCCGGGACCAGGGCTTCCAGGCGTTCGACTTCGGGGCCGCGCCGCTGGCCGGCCTCGAGGACCGGCCGCTGGCGCCGATCATGTCACGGGTCGGCCGGCTGCTGTTCGAGCGGGGCGAGGAAATCTACAATTTCCGCGGTGTGCGGCGTTACAAGGACAAGTACGACCCGCTCTGGCAGCCGCGCTATATCGCCGCCCCGCACAAGTGGCAGATTCCGATGCTGCTGGCCGATGTCGGCCTGCTGTCGTCGGGCGGCGTGGCCGGACTGACGCGGCGACCCCGGCGAGGCGGCGAGGGCTGACCGGCCCTACCGGTCGTGGTGCAGGCCGAACAGGCTGGCCAGATGCACCAGCAGGATCAGCACGGCGGCGGCCGAGGTGACCATGACCATCCGCCACGGGATCATCCGCGGCCCCTTGAGCAGGTCGGGCGGCCGCGCCCCCCGCCATCCGGCGAAGGCGGTCAGGCCCAGGAAGGCGGCGGTGATCGCCAGGGTCGTGGTCACGGTCATCCGGGCCAGATGGCGGCCGGATGGGGCCGTTGCAAGCTTCGTCCACAGCTAATCGTCACACCCACTAGATTTAGCGTTAACCCTGCGTTTACACACAATCTCTGGCTGGTTAGCGTCCTTTATGAGTGCCGGAGACACGATTCGAATGACGTCGGGGGCGCCCTGGAGCGTGAAGGGTATCGACCCAAAGGCGCGGGAGATCGCCAAGGATCTCGCCCGTCGCTCCGGCATGACGCTCGGCGAATGGCTGAACCGGATGATCGTCGAGGGCGAGCCGGTGATCGAGGCCGGGCAGGACCGACCCTACGACGCGCCGGAACCGGTCATCCTTTCGACGCCACGCGAGTCGGCCGCGCCCCGGTTCGAGGTCGCGGGCCATCCCGCCGACGAGGTCGGCCGCGTCGCCGAGGCCGTCGAACGGCTGACCGCCCGCATCGAAGCCGCCGAGCAGCGCTCGACCCTGGCCATTACCGGCATCGATCAGTCGGTCCGCGGCGCCCTTTCGCGGCTGGAGCTGGCGGAACGTGAACAGATCGCCGTGGCGGCGCGTTTCGAAGGCGCCGTGGAAGACCTGCACAGCCAGTATGGCGGCATCGGCGAACGGCTGCGCCGGATCGAGCTGGAGTCGACCGGCGCCCGCTCCGCCGAGGCCCTGCGCGCGATCGAGGGCATGCTCGGCAAGGTCGCCGGGCAGCTCTACGAGGGCGAGGCCCGCACCCGTGAGACCCTGGCCGGCGTCGAGGCACGGATCGCGGCGGTCGAGGCC
>DAORNX010000156.1:957-5780 GCA_035441225.1 Caulobacter sp. | reverse complement strand
GGGATCAGGGCGGTGGTGATGACGATGTCCTGCTTGGCGATGTGGCTGGAGACCAGCTCGGCCTGCTTGGCCTGGTACTCCTTGGACATCTCCTTGGCGTAGCCGCCGGCGGTCTGGGCGTTCCTGAACTCCTCGTCCTCGACCGCGAGGAACTTGGCGCCGAGCGACTCGACCTGTTCCTTGGTGGCCGGGCGCACGTCGGTGGCGGTGACCACCGCGCCCAGACGGCGGGCGGTGGCGATGGCCTGCAGGCCCGCGACCCCGACGCCCATGATGAACACCTTGGCCGCGGCCACCGTGCCGGCGGCGGTCATCATCATCGGCATGGCCCGGCCGTAGGCTTCCGAGGCCTCGATCACCGCGCGGTAGCCCGCGAGGTTGGCCTGGGAGGACAGCACGTCCATCACCTGGGCCCGGGTGATCCGCGGCACGAACTCCATGGCGAAGGCCGAGGCCTTCGCCTTCGCGAGGCCCTCGAGCGTGGCGCGGTCCTGGTAGGGATTGAGCGTGGCCACGACCATGGCGCCGGGCTTGAGGGCGGCGATCTCGTCGGCCTCGGGCCCGCGCACCTTGAACAGCACATCGGCCTTGCCGACGGCGTCCTTCAGCGATCTGGCGATGGTCGCGCCGGCGGCGGCGTAGTCGGCGTCGGGGAAGGAAGCCGCGGTTCCGGCGCCGGCCTCGACGGTCAGCGACCAGCCGGCGGCGATCAGCTTCTTCACCGTCTCGGGAGTCGCGGCGACCCGCGTTTCACCGGCTCGACGTTCGCGGGTGACGGCGATGACTGGCATGGAACTCCCCATCCGGACGCGTTGTGAGTCGCGACCCTAGGGAGCCTGTTTAGGGGATGATCTTGCCCGTTGTCGAGCCTGCCGATGGTGCGCTGCGAAAAACTATGCCGCGCCGCACCATTGCGAACGGACTTTAGTGCCCGGCGCCCTTCTTTTCGCGCAGCAGGGCGACGCCGGCGACCAGGACGATCAGGCCCGGAACCAGCCCGCCGAAGAAGCCCGCCGGCGTGCAGAACCACAGCGTCAGCATGAGGATGGCCACGGCCAGGGCCAGGGAGCCCCACTTCGTCATGCCCATCACGGCATGGTAGGTCGCCGTCTGCTCGGAGATGTCCATCTCGCCGCGGTGATATTCGGAAGCCATCGGTGTGTCCTGCGATCTGATGGGGCGGGATTACTATGGGAGGGGCGAGGGCTCAAGGGGCGGAATAGGGCGTAGGGCGTGGGGAGTAGGGAGTAGGGAGTAGGGAGTAGCAAAGGGCAGACGCGGTGGCGGCGGCGGGAACCGGGTGAACTACTCCCTACGCCCTACGCCCTACGCCCTTTCTCCGGGCCACCCCGCCAGCAGCCCCCGCAGCGCCCCGACGAAGGCCAGCGGCTGGTCGATCATCACGTGATGGTCGGCGTCGGGGATGGCGATCTGCGGCGAGCCGGGCGGCAGAAGGCCACGCATGTAGTCGAGGATATGCGGCTCGGCCAGGCGCGAGCGGTCGCCCCACATCATCGCCACCGGGCAGGTGATGTTGGCCAGCAGCGGGCCGCGGTCCTCCATCATGAAGGACGACCACATGAAGGGGTCGAACCGCCAGGTCCAGCCGCCCTCGACTTCCTTCAGCGCGTTCCGGGCGATCCAGTCGGCGATGTAGGGGTTCTCGCAGCCCTGTGGCGGGGCCAGGCGGAAGCGGCCGAGCGCCTCGGTCAGGGTCGGGTAGACCCGGTTGGGGCTGACCCGCTTGGGCGGACCGCGCCATTCCAGTTCCGGCGGGCGGACCATGGAATCGACCAGCACCACCGCCCCCAGCCGGTCGCCGTACTTGCTGGCCGCCAGCATGGTCGGGAAGCCGCCGAAGGAATGGGCCACGAACACCGGCTTGCCCGCGGCGTAGAGGCCGGCGGCCTCGGCCGCGGCGAACGACTCCTGGGCGAACTGCTCGGCCGTGTAGGTCTCGCGCCAGTCGGACCGGCCCATGCCGCTCCAGCTGAACGCCGCCACCCGCCAGTCCTTCGCGAACCAGGGCGCGATGAAGGTCCACCAGTCGGCGCTGGCGCCGTTGCCATGCAGCAGCAGCAGGCCGGGCTTGCCGATCTCGCCCCAGGTCAGCAGCTCGATGTCCGCGCCCTCGAAGGTGAAGGTCGAGCGCTCGGGCGCATCGGCCAGCGCCGCCTCGAACCAGGCGGGGGCCGGCGGCTTGTCGCCGTTGAACGCGGCCAGCGGCGCCGGGAATTCCGGCCAGGGCTTCTGATCGTCAGGCATGCGCGGCCTCGTAGGCCTTCTCGCCCGGACGCGGCGGGCGCGGCCCGAGCGCCTTGAACACGCCGGTTCCGGTCATCAGCGTGCGGTCGCCCGACCAGATGCGGCCCCGCACGGTGAACACCGAGTCCTCGTCGGCGATCATCTCGGCCGAGCCCTCGACCCAGTCGCCGAGCTTGGCGGCGGACAGGAAGTCGCAGGTCAGCCGGACGGTGACCCAGAAGTGCGATTTCTGCACCGAGATCACCCGCCCCCAGGCCATGTCGGCGAAGCTCATCAGCATGCCGCCGTGGCAGTTGGCCATGCCGTTGGTGTGATGCTCCTCGACGCGGAAGGCCAGGGTGCAGCCGCCGGCCTCGTACTTCTCGTACAGCGGCCCGATCTGCCGGCCGAACCCGCGGGTCCAGTTCAGCAGACTGTAGCCGGGCGGAATGTCGCCCGTCTGGGCTTCGGTGAGATCGTCGGACATGGCGGAAGTCTAACGGTCGTTTGAAAACATTCCAACCGTTCCTCCCCCTCGCTTCGCTCCGGGGAGGATCTAGGTGAGCGCATCGAACTCCTCGACCAGGCGGGCGATGTCGCGCATGCCGGCGGCCCAGAAGCTCTTCTCGCGCGGATCGAGGCCGAACGGGGCGAGGGCCTCGACGTAGGTCTTCGTGCCACCCGCCGCGAGCAGCGTCTCATAGAGCGGCGCGAAGCCGGCCGGGTCCTCGCGGCGCTTCTCCATCAGGGCCCGCACCAGGAGGTCGCCGAAGGCGTAGGCGTAGACATAGAAGGGCGCGTGCACGAAGTGGCTGACATAGGCCCAGTAGTGCTCGTAGCCCGGATTCAGCTTGATCGCCGGGCCAAGGCTGTCGCCCATCACGTCGAGCCACAGGGCGCCGATCTCGTCGGGCGACAGCTCGCCGTCCTGGCGGGCGTCGTGGAACCGGGTCTCGAACTGGTGGAAGGCGATCTGGCGCACCACGGTGTTGAGGCCGTCCTCGATCTTGCCGGCCAGCAGGGCGCGGCGGTCGGCCGGCGCGGCCTCGGCCAGCAGCCGCTCGAACACCAGCCCCTCACCGAAGATCGAGGCCGTCTCGGCCAGGGTCAGCGGCGTGTCGGCCAGCAGGGTGCCGAGCGGCGCGCACAGTGTCTGGTGCACGGCGTGGCCCAGCTCGTGGGCCAGGGTCAGCACATCGCGTCGCTCGCCCATGAAGTTGAGGAACACGTAGGGGTGCTTCTCGGCCGTCACCGGATGGCTGTAGGCGCCAGACTGCTTGCCGGGCCGGGGCCGGGCGTCGATCCAGGGGCTGGCGAAGAAGGTCCGCGCCTGGTCGGCGAACTTGGGGGCCAGGGCCGAAAAGCTCTCCAGCACTACGCCCTTCGCCTCGTCCCAGCCGTACTGGCGCGGCGCGGCCGCGTCGAGCGGGGCGTTGCGGTCCCAGTAGTCGAGGGTCCTGCGGCCCATGACCTTCGCCTTGGCGGCGTAGTAGCGGTGGCTGGTGGCGGCGTAGCCGTCGGTGACGGCCTCGACCATCGCCTCGACCGCCTCGGCGTCGACCTCGTTGCCGATGTGCCGCGACTGGGCGGGGTAGCTGTAGCGGCGCCAGCGGTCCTCGACCTGCTTCTCGAAGGCCAGGGTGTTCATCACCAGGGCCATGGTCGGGGTGCGGTCGTGCAGCGCCTCGGCCAGGCCATTGGCGGCCGCCTTGCGCCGGGCCGCCGACGGGTCCGACAGCCGGTTCAGCGCTTCGGGCAGGGTCAGGTATTCGCGGCCGACCTTCGCCGTGAGTTTCGCCAGGGTCTCGTCATAAAGCCGCGACCAGTTGGCCACGGCCGGGCCGCGGTCGATCAGCAGCCGCTCCAGGTCCGGCGACAGCTCGTGCGGGCGGGAAAGGCGCAGGCGGCGGATCCACGGTCGCCAGCGGGCGGCGCCCAGGTGGGCGTCCAGGGCCGCCTCAAGCTCGGCGTCCTCAAGCTCGTTGAGTTCGAGGGTGAAGAACAGGCTTTCCGCCGCGATCTGCGACGCGCGGGTCCGCAGGTCGCCCTCGAACCGGGCCCACTCCGGATCGTCCCGCGCCGTCGAGGCGGCCAGCGAGGCATAGGCGCCGACCGCCCAGAGGGCGTTGGTCGCCTCTTCGTAGAGGCTGATCCCCTCGTCGATCAGGGCGCCCAGCGCGCCGGGATCGGCCCGGCCGGCGACAAAGCGGCCCTTGAGCGCCACCAGCGCGTCATTGGCCCGCCTGGCGCGGGCAAGGTCCTGCTCGATCCGGGGGTCGGTCCGGCTTTCGTAGAGGTCGGACAGGCTCCACTCCGGCGGAGCGGCGTCACGGGCGGGGGACTTGAGCGGCGCGTTCATGGCGGCGGATATGGACCGGTGGATCAGGGCCCGCAACCTCCCTCCCCATTCGTGGAAACGGAGAGCGATCAGGCCGGTCGCGTCCGCGGCTCGACCAGCCAGGCGACAGCGGCGACGGCGAGGTAGACGGCGATGGCCATGGCGCCGGTCTGGACCGGGTCGGACCCGAACGGGGCCAGTTTCGAGCCGATCTGCACGCCGGTCAGCAGCAGCAGGAACA
>DAORNX010000156.1:0-947 GCA_035441225.1 Caulobacter sp. | reverse complement strand
CGCGGCCGGCCAGACGCCCAGCCCCTCCTTCGCCCGCCGCCACGCCCACCAGGCGCCGGCCGCGGCCAGCAGGCCCATCTCGAGCGTCGCCTCGGGCACGGGCCAGTTCCACCAGCCCAGGCCGACCTTCTCGCCGCCGAACCACAGCTCGAGATCGGGCCGATGGACGAGGAAGTCGAGCAGCCAGTGCGAGAAGACCGCCGCGCCGACGAGGGCCGAGGCGCGCCACGGCGTCTTCAGCGCCCACCGCGCCAGCAAGGCTCCCCCGACGGACCAGGCCAGGGCGCCGGGCAGGCTGTGGGTGAACGGCATGTGGTAGAGCTCGAGCGGGCTGCCCGGCAGGGCCGGGTCGACGCTGAACTTCTCGGCCCCGGTCATGATCAGCCGCCCCAGCCGATGTCGAGCAGCTGGCAGGCGGCGACATAGCTCCACAGCGGCCCGCGGGGTTCGGCCGCGCGGGCGGCAAGGGCGGCGGCGTAGTGGCCGACAAACATGGGGGTCTCCTCGCTTTGAGACCGCCCTTGTCCCTCCGCCCAGGATATTCGACAATTGTAGATGATGCTCGGTCTGCTATGCATATTTGCATGCCTGTTTCGCCCGACTGGAACCTCTACGCCTCGTTTCGCGGGGTCATGCGCCACGGCAGCCTGTCGGCGGCGGCGCGCGCGCTCGGCCTGACCCAGCCGACCGTCGGCCGGCATGTGGCGGCGCTTGAGGCGGCGCTGCGCGGCCAGGCCTGAAAACAAACGGGGAAAACGATGGGACAGGTATCGGGCAAGACCGCGCTGGTGACGGGCGGTTCTTCGGGCATCGGCGCGGCGTGCGCCGAGACGTTGGCGCGCGAGGGCGCGAAGGTGCTGGTGACGGCGGGCGCGAACGGCATCGGACGGGCGATCGCACGCGCCTTCGCGGCCGAGGGGGCACGGGTGCACGTCTGCGACGTCGAT
>DAORNX010000155.1:0-5794 GCA_035441225.1 Caulobacter sp. | reverse complement strand
GCCGGCGCCGCCGAAGCCCGCGTCGCCCTGATGCTTGCCGCGGAAGGCCTGCGCCCGGATCAGCGCCCCGGCCGAGGTCATGAACCACAGGGGCGCGCCCCCGACGGCCCGCGCGACCTGATCGACATAGGCCCGCAGCACCGGCGTCAGGTAGGCGTCGGCCACCGTCGTCTCGGCGCGCGGCGTGAACCGGGGCAGGGGGCTGACCTCGTGGCTCAGGGCCACATAGTCGAACCCTGCCGCCCAAGCGATCTCGCCCGCCGTCCGTTCGTGATCGGGATTCAGGTCGCTGTGCAGGAAGGCGATCGCAACGCTGGCGAAGCCGTCGGCTCGCGCCCAGGCCAGGTCCGCCGCCAGGGTGTCGACGTCCAGCGGCGCAACGACCGCGCCGTCCGCCGCCAGTCGCTCGCCGGCCTCGACGACGCCGCTGTAGAGGGGGTCGGGCCTGATGATGTCGAGGGCGAACAGCTCTGGCCGCGACTGGTCGCCGATGACCACGGAGTCGCCGAAGCCCCGGCTGGTTACGAGCAGCGTCCTGGCGCCCTTGCGTTCCAGCAGGGCGTTGGTGGCCACCGTGGTGCCCATGCGGATCGCCGCGACCCGCGCGGCGGGAAACGGTGCGTCGGGTTCAACCCCCAGCAGGCGGCGCATGGCCTCCACGGCCGCGTCGGCATAGGAGGGCGACGCCGACAGAAGCTTTAGCGTCTGTTCCGCGCCATCGGGCGCGCGGCCGATCACGTCGGTGAAGGTGCCGCCGCGATCGATCCAGAATGTCCAGCCCGACGTCTGGTAACCCCCCGTTGTCATGCCGGCGCCACGATCATAAGCTGCAAATCGATCCCATGAGTTTCTGGCGCACCATAGCAGGCTTGGCGGCCCGTCGCGTCGACGACGCCGAATGCCCCGACTGTCCTCCCGGTCCGCCGGGTGAGGACCCCGCGTTCACGACCGCCGTTACGGCGCTCGGGGCCAAGCTGGCCAAGGCCGACGGTCGCGCCGACCCCGACGAATTCGACGCCTTCTCCACTGTGTTCCAGCCCGACTCGGGGTCGGAACGCAACGTCCACCGCCTGTATGATCTGGCCCGGCAGACGACGCGGGGCTTTGAAAGCTACGCCCGGCGGCTGGCCAAGCGCTACCGCAGCTGCCCGCAGTTGCTCGAGGATGTGCTGGACGGCCTGTTCCATATCGCAGGCTCAGACGGCGCGGTGACCGCCGACGAGCTTGAATACCTCGAGACGGTCTCGGACCTGTTTGGCTTCTCGCCGCTGACCTTCCGGCGGCTCAAGGCCACGCACCTGGGCGCGGGGCCGGACGATCCCTACGTGATCCTCGGAGTCCTGCCGGACGCGGCCGACGAGGTCGTGCGGGCCGCCTGGCGCACGCAGGTGTCTTCAGCTCACCCCGACCGGGCCCGCGCGCGCGGGCTGCCCAGCGAATTCATCGAGGTGGCGGAGACCAAGACCGCCTCGATCAACGCCGCGTTCGACGCGGTCATGAAGGAGCGCCGCGAGCTGTCGCTGGTCGGCGCCGTCTGAACGGGCAGGACCGATTTCTGCGCCCGTATCGCGCGTGTTCAGTTGACGTTCAGCGGTTAACGACAAGATAGTGATCCGTGGCCGCGCCTCTCGCGGCCCGTCGAGGACAAGATGGACAAACTGAACTCTGCGGGGGGTTCTCGTTCCGCCTTCAAGGGCCTGGCCTGGCTGGCCGGCGCCCTGGCCACCTGCGCGGCCCTGGCGGTCGGCGCCGTGCTGGCGGTGTTCGCCGCCGCGACCGTCGTCCTCATCGCCCTGATGTCCAGCGCCCTGCTGGCCCTGGCCGGCGTCGCCGTGCGCGCCCGCCGCAGCGTCCGCACCCGCCAGAGTGGCGACACCGACATCATCGAGGCCCGCAACGTCGGCGGCCACTCCTGGGTCGCCTACGGCTGGAACGAGCGGCGCTAGGCTCCATTTCGACATAGTGCGTCCTTCGACACGGCCCTTCGGGCCTGCTCAGGATGACGTGCCGGGCCTGACGCTGAACCACGTCATGGTGAGCGGCGCAAAGCGCGTGTCGAACCACGCACCCTCCCTCCACGTCATGCTTGCACCGGCGCCAATGCCGCCCCATTGTCCCTGCTTCAAACAAACGTTCGGGAGCGGAAACATGATCGGCGTAGTGGCGACCTTGACGGCGGCCGAGGGCAAGGGCCCTGACCTGGAGAAGGTGTTCGCGGACCTCGCGGCCAAGGTGAAGGCCAACGAGCCCGGCTGCCTGATGTACCAGCTGACCAGGAGCCGCACCGAGCCCAACGTGTACAAGGTGCTGGAGATGTACGCCTCGCAGGACGCCCTGACAGCGCATGGTCAGACCGAGTACTTCAAGGCCGCCGGACCGGGCATCGGCGCCTGCCTGGGCGGCCGTCCCTCGATCGAATATCTCGACGCGGTCTGATCCCCATGGACCTCGCGTTCTCGGATGACGACAAGGCCTTCCAGCGCGAGGTCCGCGACTGGATCGCCGAAAACTACGACGACGACCTGCGCCGGCAGATGAGCCAGTCGAAGAACGGTTATCTCGACAAGGCCGGCCAGGTGAAATGGCAGAAGCGCCTGGCCTCGAAGGGCTGGGCGACGACCAACTGGCCGGTCGAGTACGGCGGACCCGGTTTCACCCCGTCACAGGCCTACATCTTCAACATGGAGATGAGCCTCGCGGGCGTGCCGACCGCCTCGCCGATGGGCCTGAAGATGGTCGCGCCGGTGATCATGGCCTTCGGCACGCCCGAACAGAAGGCCCAGCACCTGCCACCGATCATCAATTCCGACATCTGGTGGTGCCAGGGTTATTCCGAGCCCGGCTCCGGGTCCGACCTCGCCAGCCTGCAGATGAAGGCCGAGCGCGACGGCGACGACTACGTCCTCAACGGCTCGAAGATCTGGACCACCCACGCCCAGTGGGCCGACTGGATGTTCTGCCTCGTGCGCACCTCGTTCGACGGCAAGCCGCAGAACGGCATCAGCTTTCTCCTGCTGCGGATGGATTCGCCGGGCATCACGGTCAAGGCCCTGCCGACCCTCGACGGGCCGGCCGAGGGCCAGCAGGAGATCAACCAGGTTTTCTTCGACAATGTCCGCGTGCCGGTCGCCAACCGCATCGGCGAGGAGGGAAAGGGCTGGACCTACGCCAAATACCTGCTCGAGTTCGAACGCGGCAACGCCTACGCGCCGGGCCTGATGAACGCGCTGCAGAAGGTGCGCAAGATCGCCTCGGCCGAGCTCGGGGATTCCGGCGAGCCATTGATCCGCGACCGGGATTTCCAGCGCAAGCTGGCCGAGATGGAGATCCGTATCGAGGCGCTCAACGCCACCGAACTGCGGATTTTCTCGGCCATGGGGTCGGGGCAGCCGGTCGGGCCGGCCTCGTCGATGCTCAAGTGCGCCGGCTCTGAAGCGCAGCAGGCCATCACCGAACTGGCGGTGGAGGCGGTCGGCGGCTATGCGGCGCCCTTCGTCCAGGACACCTGGGCGGTGACCAACGCGCCGCGGCCCGGGCCCGACTACGCCGCGCCGGCGGCGCCCAGCTACTTCAACTATCGCAAGGCCTCGATCTACGCCGGCTCGAACGAGATCCAGCGCAACATCATGGCCAAGCTGGTGCTGGGTCTCTGATCCCGTCCGGCGGACCCTGAGAAATGGGGCGGAGCGCCTGGCGCTCCGCCCTTCGTCGTTGTGGCGTTATCGCGCCGTCACAAAGGCCGACGACACCCAGCCACGGTTGCCGTGTTCGTCATCCACTTCCATCCAGACGCCGTTGCGGCCGCCGGTCGGGTAGAGGATGGCGCCGGCCGCGACCGACAGCACCAGGCTGGCCGTCGGGCTCGGTCCCGACCGCATCGGCACCGACTGGGTCGTCACCACGGCCGCCTGGCCGGCGTTGCCCGAGGCTTCGGCGCCGGTCGGCATGGCGCCCGACTGGGCGTAGTGGATCAGCTCGATGAAGGCGTTGAAGTAGGCGGCCGTGATGACCTTGCCGATCTCGGTGTTGCTGTAGCCGCCGCCGGCCGCCGCGCCGAAGCCCGTGCTGCCCAGGGCGCCGCCGCCGACGCCGAAGCCGATGTCGGTCTTCTTGGCCGTGCCCTCGGCGACATAGAGCTGTTCGGTGGTGCGGGCGTCGACGACGGTGATGATCACCTGGGCCTCGGACTTCTTGGTCCGGATCTGGCCGGCCAGGGCGCCGAAGCCGCCGGGGATCACGCTGCCGGCGATCGCCCCGATGGCGTTGCCGCCGCTGTTGGAATTGGAGTTGGCGATGTCCGGCACGAGGAAGAAGTCGGCGGCGACCACCTGGCCACGACCGATGTTGGAGCCGCGCTGAAGGTCGCCGGAGCCGGCAAGGTCACGTTCCTGTCCGCGCATCGCCAGGCCGGCGTTTCGGTCGACGACCCGGAAGCAGCCCGACCGTGAGGCGAACAGCTTGATCAGGACCTCGGGGCTCGACAGGCCCAGCTCGGTCCACCAGCGATTGTCGGGCTCCTGCACGGCGATGACGCCGAGCGGGCGGTCGCACCGCGGCATCTCGGGCGTCGCGGCGTTGGCCGGCTTCTTCTTGTCCATCCCGTACTGGGCCATGGCCGGGCTCGCCGGAGCCATGACCATGGCGGCCAGGGCCAGGCCCACGACGCCGTCCACTATCTTGCGCATCTTCTTCCCTCCAGATGTCTTCCGTTCGGCGCGCCTACGCCCCGCCCGTCGCTACGTGATGCCGGCCCGGCGGCGCCTTGATCTGACCCCGACCTGACCTGTTCTTCGTTCTCATCGTCCGGACGCCGTCGCCCTCACTGCGCGACGACAGGACTGTGTCGCGGCGAATCGCGGAGCGCCAGAGGCCCGACGCATTTCGCCAGTCTGGGGCGACCTCGCCGGGCCGGCCTCCCCCTTTTGGGGGGACCCGTCAGGTCCCCGCCACCAGATCGGCGACCACCTCCGGATGGGTGAAATAAACCAGCAGGCCGGCATTGGGGATGACCTGGAAGGTCGCGTTGGGCAGCCGGCCCCAGACCGACATGGCGTCGGGAAGCGTCAGCTGTCCGCACTCGGCCACGGTCCAGCGTGCGCCTCCCACGGTTTCCGGCAGGTCCCACCCGGTGACAAACGCCATGTGCTCGGACGTGAAGCCCATGCTCGAGCGGGCGAACATGCCCTGGGCGTCCTGGACCAGCGCGTCGAGCACGCCGGGCTCGCGCAGGGTCTCCTGGTCGCAGGGCAGGTGCGCCAGCGACTGACGCATGACCTTTTCGAGCATCTCGGTGCGGGTCTGACGGCGCAGGATCTCGCCGACCAGTCCGATCAGCTGCGGACTCTCGACGAACAGATTGCCGAGGGCCGCCATGAGCGAGGTCGGCCGCGGCGCGCTGTGCGACAGGGCCCGGAGCGGCCACTTGGGGTTGACGATTACGCCGGAGGCCACGCGATCGGGGTGCTGGTTGGCGAACAAGAGGCCCGCCGGCGTGGCGGAATCGCGAACCAGCAGGCGGGCCTGGTCGATGCGCAGGGCGTCCATGAGCCGGGCCATGTCGCTGGCGCATTGCTCCAGATAGGGCTGGTCGGCGACGTCTGTCAGGCCGTAGCCCGGCCGCTGCGGCACCAGCGGGCGCAGGCCGCGCGCATGCATGGCCACGACCATCGCCGGAGGCAGCCGGCGGCCCGTCGCGGCCCCGTGCATGACGATCACCGGCTTGCCGCTGCGCGGACCATAGTCGGTCACGGCGATGCGCCGCTCGCCAGACGCCACGACCCGCAAACGCCCGCTC
>DAORNX010000154.1:0-5815 GCA_035441225.1 Caulobacter sp. | reverse complement strand
GGGCAACGCTCTATCCAGCTGAGCTACGGGTGCGGATCGCTGGCGGAGGCGGGTCAATAGCGGAAAGATCGGCGCGGCGCTAGCCCGCCGCCAGCCATATGAACCGGGCCGTGAAAAGCGCCGCCAGCAGGTAGAGCATCCAGTCGGCTGGTCGGGCCTGGCCCCGGGCCAGCTTGAGCACCGCATGGGCGATGATGCCGAAAGCCAGGCCGTTGGCGATCGAGAAGGTCAGCGGGATGGCGACCAGGGTCAGGAAGCCGGGGATGGCGACCAGCGGATCCTCCCAGTCGGCGGCCGCCAGCGGGGCCATCATCAGGGCTCCGACCAGGATCAGGGCCGGGGCGGTGGCCGCCGCGGGGATCACCTGGGCGAACGGGGCGAAGACCAGGGCGACGAGGAACAGCAGGCCCACGACCACCGCCGTCAGGCCTGTGCGGCCGCCGGCGGCGACGCCCGCGGCGCTCTCGATATAGCTGGTGGTGGTGGTGGTCCCGGCCACGGCGCCGACCATCGCCGCGGCGGAATCGGACAGCAGGATGCGGTTGAGCCGCGGAATGGTCCCGTCCGGCCGGATCAGCCCCGCGCGACCGGTCACCGCCACCAGGGTGCCGACGTTGTCGAACAGGTCGACGAACAGGAACACCACGACGATCTCGACCAGGGCCAGGGCCGCGCCCTGGCCGCCGACGCCCAGGGCGCCGGGGACGTCGAGGCGGAAGGCGGTCGCGGTCAGGGCCTCGAGACTGTAGTCGACCGGCGTCCAGTGCACGGCGCCGACGGCCCAGGCCAGGGCCGTGGTGGCGAGGATGCCGACCAGCATGGCGGCGCGGATGCGCCAGGCCAGCAGGGCGCCGGTCAGCACCAGGCCGAACAGGGCCAGGCCGGCCGTGGGGGTGGTCAGGTCGCCGAGGGTCACCGTGGTCGCCGGACTGGCCACGACGATGCCCGCGCCCTTCAGCCCGATGAAGGCGATGAACAGCCCGATGCCGGCGGCGATGGCGGCGTAGAGCGAGGGCGGGATGGCCCCGACGATCAGCCGCCGCACGCCGGAGACGGTCAGCAGCAGGAACAGCACGCCCGACAGGAACACGCAGCCCAGCGCCGTCTCCCACGGCAGGCCCATGCCCTTGACCACGGTATAGGTGAAGTAGGCGTTCAGCCCCATGCCCGGCGCCAGCGCGATCGGGTAGTTGGCGACCAGGCCCATGGTGATCGAGCCGAACGCCGCCGCCAGGCAGGTGGCCGCCGCCGCCCCGGCCATCGGCATGCCGGCGTCGGCCAGGATCGTCGGGTTGACGAGGATGATGTAGGCCATGGTCAGGAAGGTGGTCAGCCCGGCCAGCACCTCGGTGCGCACGGCCGTGCCGTTTTCCTTCAGCCTGAACAGACGCTCCAGCATCGGCCCGCCCCTCTTCCGTACCGGGGGACCAGCCTAGGCCCGGCGGGGCGCGGCGGCAAACAGCCGCCGCCCGCGCGGGGTCAGTGCATCCTGAAGCGGATCGGCACCGACTTGGGTCCGCAGACGAAGGCGGCCTCCATGCGCTTCGGCTCGCCGTCCAGTTCGACACTCTCCAGGCGCGGCAGCAGCTCCTCCCACAGCACGCGCATCTCCATGCGGCCGAGGTGTTGGCCGAGACAGACGTGGGCGCCGTAGCCGAACGCCACGTGCTTGTTGGGCGAGCGCTCGATGTCGAACCTGAACGGGTCCTTGAACACCGCCTCGTCGCGGTTGCCCGACGGGTAGCTGAGCATGATCCAGTCGCCCCTGGCGATCTTCTGGCCGGCGACCTCGGCGTCGGCCGTGGCGCTGCGCATGAAGTGCTTCACCGGGGTTTCCCAGCGGATCGATTCCTCGACCAGGCCCGGGATCAGCGACAGGTCGGCCTTCACCTTGGCGAACTGGTCCGGGTTCTGGGCCAGGGCCCACATGGCGCCGGAGGTGGTGTTGGAGGTGGTGTCGTGACCGGCGGTGGCGGCGATGATGTAGTAGCTCATCGCCTCCAGGTGGCCGAGCGGCTTGCCCTCGATCTGGCCGTTGGCGATGACGCTGGCCAGATCATTGCGCGGATTGGCCCGGCGATCCTCGGTCATGGCGTTGAAATAGGTCATGAAGTCCATCACCGTCGCCTGCACGGCGGCAAGGCCGGCATCGGCGTCGGTGACGGCCGAGCCGCTGCGGTTCAGTTCCGGGTCGGCGCTGCCGAACAGTTCCTGGGTCAGCTTGAGCATGCGCGGCTCATCGATCTCCGGCACGCCGAGGACCTCCATGATCACATGCAGCGGGTAGAGGAAGGCCACGTCGCGGGCAAAGTCGCAGCGGTCGCCCTTGGCCGCCATGCGGTCGACGAAGCCCCTGGCGATCTCGCGGATGCGGGCCTCGAGGCCGCGGATGTTCTGCGGCAGGAACCAGGCCTGGGTCAGGCGCCGGTAGTTCATGTGGTCGGGGTTGTCCATCTGGACCAGCGAGCGGACCAGGTGCGGCGAGCCGCCGGTCATCTGACGGACCTTCTGGTCCATCACGATGGGGGTCACCACGGTGGCCAGGTCGCCGTTGTGAAACAGGTCATTCTGCTTCTCGATCTCCTGGATGTCGGCGAAGCGGGTGACCACCCAGAAGGGATCGAAGCCTTCCGGCTGGGCCTTCGCGAGCGGCGCGTTGGCCCGCAGCCAGCGGAAGGCGTCGTCGATCCGCTTGCCGTCGGCGTAGGCCTTGGGATCGACAATGGTGTTGGCCAGGTCCTGGGGAATCATCATCGCATGTCTTCCTGAGCGGTTCCGCGCCGCCCGTGGACCGGCGGCTTCCGGAACAGGCTAGCACCGCACTTGCTATACGGCCAACAAGTAAGTTAGAGAATTGACATGGCTCAGTCCGCGCCCGTCGAACACCGAACCCGCCTGACCCAGGCGGAGCGCCGCGACCAGTCCGAGCGCGGCCTGCTGCGGGCCGCGACCGAGGTGATCGCCGAGCGCGGCGTGACGGCGGCCACCTTCGACGCGATCGGGACCCGGGCCGGCTACAGCCGCGGCCTGGCGACGCAGAAGTTCGGCTCCAAGCAGGGTCTGATCGAAGCCCTGATCGCCCATCTGCACGCGCGCCAGGACGAGGTGCTGGGGGCGCTGGGCGTCGACGCCATGCCCGGGCTGGACGCGGTGCTGACCTATGTCGACCTGTACCTGCGCGACCTGGCGCTGAAGGGCGAGAACCGCGCCTACTTCATGCTGCTGGCCGGGGCCGTCGCCGACCTGTCGGCCCTGCGCGCGGCCTTCGCGGCCTCGCATGAACGGGTCGAGCGCCGGCTCGAGGCGATGGTCCAGCGCGGCCAGGCGCAGGGCGCGATCCGTCGCGATCTCGACGCCGACGCCGCGGCCCTGATGGTCGGCAGCCTGCTGCTCGGCCTGTCGATCCAGTGCCTGATCGATCCGGACATGGATCTGGAGCCGATCCGCGCCACCAGCCTGGCGACCCTGCGGCTCAGCTTCGCCGCGCCCGCCCTCCCGGAGCAATGACCATGGCCGACGCCGCGCCGTACAAGACCTGGCAGTGCCGCACCTGCGGCTTCCTCTACGACGAGGCCGAGGGCGACGCGGGCGAGGGCCTGGCCCCCGGCACGCGCTGGGCCGACATTCCCGACAGCTGGGTCTGCCCGTTGTGCGGCACGGCCAAGGCCGACTTCGACATGGTCGAGCTGTAGGGTCAGGGGGGGAATGCCTCGCGGCCATCCCGCCCTGCATTCCTGCGCGGATGTAGACTGACCCTCTGGCCTTCAAGACATCAGGGCAGGACCGTTGCGAGGCCTTCCCCGCCCGAGGCCGGCGCGCGCGCCCCTCAGTCCTTCGTCGGGTCCAGGCCGCCAGGGGCTTCGTAGGTCAGGGCCAGGAAGACGTCCTCTAGGTCGGGGTCCTCGGTGGCGATGTCCTTGATGTGCAGGCCGCTGGCGCGCACGGCGGCCAGCACCTGCTCGACGCTCGACTGGCCGGTCTTGTAGGTCACCGCGAACGAGCCGCCGCTGCGCAGCCGGGTCTCGAAGCCGGTCAGGTCGGGGGCCGTGGCGACCGGCTCCTCGGGCGTCACCACCACGTTGCGGGTGTCCAGCCGCTGCAGCAGGGTCGCGGTCGGCTCGCAGGCCGCCACCTCGCCGCGGTTGACGATGGCGATCTGGTCGCAGAGCTCCTGCGCTTCCTCGAGGTAGTGGGTGGTCAGGACGATGGTCACGCCCTGGCGGTTCAGGCCCAGGACGTAGTTCCACAGTTGCCGGCGCAGCTCGACGTCGACCCCGGCGGTCGGCTCGTCGAGGATCAGCACCGGCGGGTTGTGCACCATCGCCTTGGCGACCATCAGCCGGCGCTTCATGCCGCCGGACAGCTGGCGGACGTAGGCGTCGGCCTTGTCGCTGAGCCCGAGGGCCGCCAGCAGCTCGTCGGTGCGGCGCTCCTTCCTCGGCACGCCGTACATGCCGGCCTGGACCTCGAGCGATTCGCGCGGGGTGAAGAACACGTCGGCGGCCAGCTCCTGCGGCACAACCCCGATGGCGGCGCGGGCGTCGCGCGGCCGCGTGTCGATGTCGCGGCCCCAGATCTTCACTTCGCCCGCGGTCTTGCGCGTCAGGCCGGCGAGAATGTTGATGAAGGTCGATTTGCCGGCCCCGTTGGGCCCCAGCAGGCCGAAGATCGAGCCGCGCGGTATCTTCAGGTCGATGCCGTTGAGGGCCAGCTTTTCGGGCGTGGTCTTGGTGGCGGCGTAGGTCTTCACCAGGCCGGTGGCCTCGATGGCGTAGTCGGGCAGGTCCATGCGGGCTTTCTTGGGGAGCTCTGGATCAATTGACGCCCCGGCGGGGCCTCGCATAGGTATGCGCCACGGGCCGCGTAGCCAAGGGCGGCAATGGGAAGAGAATGATGGCGCGCAAGGTTTCGGCGAAGACGATCAAGGGGACCCTGCCCACCGCCACGCCCCCGGAGGCCGCGGCCTTCCCGGCCCCCGAGACCGTGGCCGTGCGCTCGCACCGCATCGCCTGCGACGGCGTCGGCGGGGCCCTGGGCCATCCGCGCGTCTGGCTCGAGATGGGCGCGGCCGGCTTCGTCGACTGCCCCTACTGCGACCGCCGCTTCGTGGCCGTGACCGCCGAGGGCGATGAGGACGAACGCCTGGCCCCGGGCGTCTACGAAGGCGCGGCCGGCCATTGAGGTCCGGATCCGGCCATCGGCGGGGCTGACCGATCGGCTCCGGCGGCCTAGTCTGGGTCCATGAACACGACCGCAGACACCTTCCGCCGCCTGCATTCAGGCCCCGACCTGCTGATCCTCGCCAACGGCTGGGACGCCGGCAGCTGCCGCATCATCGAGACCCTCGGCGCGCCGGCCGTGGCCACCTCCAGCGCGGCCGTCTGCTGGAGCCACGGCTACGCCGACGGCCATCACCTGCCGATCGAGCTGCTGGTCCGGACCGTGGCCGAGATCACCCGCGCGGTGTCGATCCCGGTCACCTGCGACAGCGAGGGCGGCTACGCCGACGATCCCGCGACGGTCGGCGACAACATCGCCCGGATCATCGACGCCGGCGCCGTGGGCATCAACATCGAGGACGGCCGCGAGGCCCCCGAGGTGCTGGCGGCCAAGATCGTCGCCGTGCGCCAGGCCGCCGACCGCGCCGGGGTGGCGCTGTTCATCAACGCGCGCACGGACGTCTATCTCAAGAAGCTGGTCGAGCCCGAGGCGGCCGTCGCCGAGACGCTGCGCCGCGCGGCCCTCTATCGCGACGCGGGGGCCGACGGCCTGTTCGCGCCGGGCGTGGTCATCCCGGCCGAAATCAGCGCCATCG
>DAORNX010000153.1:5599-5840 GCA_035441225.1 Caulobacter sp. | reverse complement strand
ATCCCGACCGAGAAGATGCCGCCGATCGTGTAGTCCTTCTGCGTCACGCTGGTGCCGAAGGCGGTCGACGACCCCGCGGGCGAGATCAGCGTGACGGAGTCGCCAGGCGCGACTCCGAGGCTGGCCGCCAGCCG
Organism: Caulobacter sp.; assembly: GCA_035441225.1. Taxonomy (GTDB): domain Bacteria; phylum Pseudomonadota; class Alphaproteobacteria; order Caulobacterales; family Caulobacteraceae; genus Caulobacter. The sequence continues at coordinate 5,706 of DAORNX010000153.1, read as the reverse complement.
GTCGCCCAGCATGCGTAAGGTGCGGCGCGCGCACAAATCCTCGAAACCGTGCGGCCCGGCGATCACCGCCGCGCCCGCCACGTCCATGACGACCGAGAAGATCAGGT
>DAORNX010000153.1:0-5459 GCA_035441225.1 Caulobacter sp. | reverse complement strand
GGTGACATAGGCGTGGCCTTTGAAGCCCAGGATCCGGTCAAGCAACTCGGTGCGGAAGCCGTTCATCACGCTCATCACGACGATGAGCACCATCACGGCCAGCATGATGCCGATGAAGGAGATCAGCGAGATCAGCGCCACCCCGCCATGCTTGCGCCTGGCGCGCAGGTAGCGGCCGGCGACGGCGCGCTCCCACAGCCCGACGGGCGCGGCGACGGAGCCGGCGGGCTTGCTCACGCGGCGGCCTTCGCCGTCAGCCCGGCCAGCACCTCGGCCAGCGGCGCGGTCGAACGTTCGCCGGTCGCGCGGTTCTTGATCTCCACCACGCCGTCGGCCAGGCCCTTGGGGCCGATGATCAACTGCCAGGGAAGGCCGATCAGATCGGCCTTGGCGAACTTGCCGCCAGGGCGTTCTCCGGTGTCGTCATACAGGGCTGTCTTGCCGGCGGCGGTCATGGCCGCATAGGCCTGTTCGCAGGCCGCGTCGCACGCCTCGTCGCCGGGCCGCAGGTTGATCAGGGCCACGTCGAACGGCGCGACGCTTTCCGGCCAGATGATGCCGGCCTCGTCGTGGCTGGCTTCGATGATCGCGCCGAGCAGGCGCGAGACGCCGACGCCGTAGCTGCCCATGTGCACGGTGTGCTCCTGGCTGTCCGGGCCGGTGACGCTGGCCTTCATCGGCAAGGCGTACTTCTGGCCAAAGTAGAAAATATGGCCGACTTCGATCCCGCGCGCCGAAAGCTGGTCCGCCGCGGGCACGGCGGCGAAGGCCGCCGCGTCGTGCATCTCCTCGGTGGCGGCGTAGAGCGCCGTGCGCCGGTCGACCAGCGGCTGCAGGTCGCCGAACCAGTCGACGTCCGGGCCCGGCGCGCCCATCTCCACCAGGTCCTTGTGACAGAACACCTGGCTCTCGCCGGTCTCGGCCAGGACGATGAACTCATGGCTCAGGTCGCCGCCGATCGGACCGGTGTCGGCCTTCATCGGCACGGCCTTGAGGCCCATGCGCGCGAACAGGTTCAGATAGGCGACGAACATGCGGTTGTAGGCCGCCCGGGCCCCCGCCTCATCGAGGTCGAAGCTGTAGGCGTCCTTCATCAGGAACTCGCGTCCGCGCATCACGCCGAAGCGCGGCCGGCGCTCGTCGCGGAACTTCCACTGGATGTTGTAGAGGTTCAGCGGCAGGTCCTTGTAGCTCTTCACATAGGCGCGGAAGATGTCGGTCACCACCTCCTCGGCGGTCGGGCCGTAGAGCAGGTCGCGCTTGTGGCGGTCGACGATGCGCAGCATTTCGTCGCCATAGGCCTCGTAGCGGCCGCTCTCGCGCCAAAGGTCGGCCAGCTGGATGGTCGGCATCAGCAGCTCGACGGCGCCGGCGCGGTCCATCTCCTCGCGCACGATCTGCTCGATCTTCTTCAGCACCCGCAGCCCCAGCGGCAGCCAGGCGTAGATGCCGGCCGCCTCCTGGCGGATCATGCCGGCGCGCAGCATCAGCTGGTGGGAGACGATCTGGGCGTCCGACGGCGCCTCTTTGAGCACAGGCAGGAAATAGCGCGACAGGCGCATGGGAACCCCTTGAATATCCGGGGCTGACTTAGCCTCTGCGGCCCTGCATTGGCAACGCGGGCGGCGAAAAGAAGGCCGCCGGGGGAACCGGCGGCCTTGCAGGTCATCGTCGGGGAAAAACGCCACGGAGCAAGACCGGGAAACCGGTCTTCCATGAAGCCAGCCTAGCGCCGCCCGTCCGGCGGCGAAGCGCGCGGCTCTCGCGTCCGGCCCGGCGACCGTTGATCGCCCAAACTTTAGGCGTCCGCGCGTCGGCGCGAGGCCCGGCGCCGAAAGCCTGGGCGGAATTCAGTAGTTGTTCGGCAGGCTCGGCAGGGTCAGGCCGCCGAACCGGATCACCAGCCACAGCACGCCCCACAGCACCGCCGACACCCAGGTGGTGGTAATGAACTTGCGCTTGAGATTGGGATTGACCGGCGCGCCGGGATCCCCGCCGTCCTTCACCACGATGCCGGATTCCGCGTAGGTCTTGTTGCCCAGCGGCAGGATGGCGAACAGCGCCGTCCACCAGAGGGTCAGATAGATGGCGATTCCGGTGGCCAGGGTCATGCGTGGTGACCTTCCTTGGGGGTTTCCATCAGTTCGACCAGCATGCCGCCCATGTCCTTGGGATGCACGAAGATGATCAGGGTGCCGTGGGCGCCGATGCGCGGTTCGCCGAGCACGGTCGCGCCCTTGGCCACCAGCGCATCGCGCGCCTCGTGGATGTTCTCGACCTCGAAGCAGATGTGGTGCTGGCCGCCTTTCGGGTACTTGGCCAGGAAGCCGTGGATCGGGCTCTTCTCGCCATAGGGCTCGATCAGTTCGATCTGGCTGTTGGGCAGGTTGACGAAGCAGACCCACACGCCCTGCTCCGGCATGGCCCATTTGTCGGTGTGCGAGGTCGCGCCCAGCAGGTCGCGATACATCTTCAGCGACTCGTCGATGGAGGGCGTGGCGACCCCGACGTGGTTGAGCTTGCCGATCATGAACTGGTCTCCTGGAGCAGCGGCGTCCTAACACCCTTCTCCCGGAGGGTGAAGGACGTCAGATCCGCAGCACCGTCGTCTCCACCACGGGCTTGCGTTCCCAGATGCGGAAGGCGCCCTTCTTGACCACGCGGGACAGGGCGCTCTCGACGATCTCGTCGAAGGCGCGTTCCTCGGCGGGGATCGTCTTGACCGCCTGTTCGGCGTCGAGGGCCAGGTCGTCGAGCGCCTCCTCCAGCGGGAAGTCGGCGTCGCCGGCCAGGCCGACGGCGCGGATCTGCGGACCGGAGACGATCCGCCCCTTGCCGTCGAGCGCGATGGTGACCATCAGCACGCCGTTGAAGGCGGCGTGACGGCGTTCCTTGAGGGCCTCGCCGTTCTCCGGCGTGACCATTCCACCGTCGACGTACAGCCGGCCGGCGGTGACCTCGTCGATGATCTCGGCCCGGCCGGGGGCCAGCCGCACCATGTCGCCGTTGCGCGGGCTGACCGTCTGGGGGACCTGCAGGTCGCGGGCGAAGGCGGCGTGCTCCAGCAGGTGGCGGCGCTCGCCATGGGTCGGCACGGCGATCTGTGGCCGGGCCCAGGCATACATCTGGGCCAGTTCGTCGCGGCAGGGGTGGCCCGAGACGTGGATGCCCGGATGGTCCCGCTCGGTGCACAGCCGCACGCCGCGGTCGGCCAGATGGTTCTGCAGGTTGCGGATAGCCACCTCGTTGCCCGGAATGACCCGCGAGGAGAAGATCGCGTGGTCGCCCTTGCCGAGGTTGACGTGCGGATGCGTGCCCGAGGCGATCCGGGCCAGGGCCGCGCGCGGCTCGCCCTGGCTGCCCGTGCAGAGGTAGAGGATCTTGTCCTGCGGGAAGTGCCTGGCTTCCTTCTCGCTGATGAAGTCCTTGACCCCGCCCATCAGGCCGACCGAATGGGCGGCGGCGGACATCCGGTGCATCGAGCGGCCGACCAGGCAGACCCGTCGGCCGGCAGCCTCCGCGGCGCGGATGACGCTGTCCATGCGGGCGACATTGGACGCGAAGCAGGCTACCGCCACCTTGCCCGTCAGGGGCTTGATCAGGTCCGACAGCGCCTTGCGGACATCGGCCTCGGAACCGGCGCTGCCATCGACGAACACATTGGTGCTGTCGCAGACCATGGCCAGCACGCCCTCGTCGCCGAGCCTGCGGATGGCCTCAACGTCGGTAACCTCGCCCAGCATGGGATCGGGGTCGATCTTCCAGTCCCCCGTGTGCAGCACCACGCCCAGCGGCGTTCGGATCGCCAGGCCGTTCGGTTCGGGAATCGAGTGGGTCAGGGTGATCAGCTCGAGCTCGAACGGACCGAGCGCGAACCTGCCGCTGAGCGGGACCTCGGTGATGTCGACCTCGTCGAGGAGACCCGCGTCGCGCAGCTTCTCGCGCAGCAGGAAGGCGGTGAACGGCGTTGCGTAGACCGGCGCCTTGAGCCGGGGCCACAGCCAGGCGACCGCGCCGATGTGATCCTCGTGGGCGTGGGTGAGCACGATGCCGAGGATGTCGTCGGCGTAGTCCTCGATGAAAGTCGGGTCCGGCAGGATCACTTCCACGCCCGGCGTGGTCTGGTCGCCGAAGGTGATGCCCAGGTCGACGACGATCCACTTGCGATCATCCTCCGGCCCGTAGCCGTAGAGGTTGAAGTTCATGCCGATCTCGTTCGACCCGCCCAGCGGCAGGAAGACGAGCTCATCGTTCTTGCGCGGCTTCATCAGGCGCGCGGCGAAGCGTTGCGCCGGTAGATTTCCAGCAGGCCCCGGATAGTCAGGTCCGGGTCGAAGTGGTCAATCATGTCGGTAGCGCCTTCGAACAGGGAGACGACGCCTCCGGTCGCGACAACGGTCAGGTGCTCGCCCCGTTCCGCCTTGATCCGCTGGATCAGCCCCTCGATCAGGCCGATGTAGCCCCAGAACACCCCCGATTGCATGGCGCTGACCGTGTCGGTGCCGACCACGCGGTTGCCCTCGGGTCGCTGGATGGCGATGCGCGGCAACTTGGCCGCCGCGTCGTGCAGCGCCTGCATCGAGAGATTGACCCCGGGCGCGATAATTCCGCCTTCGAACCCGCCGTCGGCCGCGACGATGTCGAAGGTGGTGGCCGTGCCGCTGTCGATGACGACAAGCGGCCCCGGATAGGCGATGTGGGCGCCGATGGCGTTGACCAGACGGTCCGCCCCCGCCTCGGACGGCTTGTCGATACGCACGGCCACGCCCAGCTCGGCGTTCTCGCCGATGATCAGCGGCTCCACATGCAGGTAACGCCGCGACAGGTTGCGCAGATTGAAGATCGACTGCGGCACGACGCTGGAGATGATGCAGCCGTTGAGGCTCTTCAGGCTCAGCCCGTTCATCTCGAACAGCTGCGACAGCCACACGGCGTATTCGTCGGCCGTGCGGGTGCTCTCGGTCGCCGACCGCCACTGGGCGATCCAGGTCTCGCCGTCATGGACGGCGAACAGGGTGTTGGTGTTGCCCTGCTCGATAGCCAGCAGCATTCAGATGTTCCCGAAAAAGACGTCGCCGGCCGTGATGCGCCGCAGCATGCCATCTGGCAAGCGCAGACGCAGCGCGCCGTCGGCGTCGAGGCCCTCGGCCGTTCCGGTCACGGTCTCATGACCCAGTCGGGCCGTGCAAACCTCGCCCAGGCCGTGGGCCCGCCGGGTCCAGGCCTCGGCGACGGGCGCGAACCCGGACGCGCGCCACAGACGCAGCCAGCGCTCGAACGACTCCGCCAGGACGGCGAGCGCCTCCAGCGGCGCGGGGGGCGGCCCAGCCATATGCTCGGCAAGGGCCGTGGCCGGGCGCTCCGGCGCCTCGGGCGGCGTCGCCAGGTTGACGCCGATCCCGACCGCGACCCAAAGGCCGCCGCCCGCATGCTGGCCGGACTCCACGAGGATGCCGCTG
>DAORNX010000152.1:0-5845 GCA_035441225.1 Caulobacter sp. | reverse complement strand
CCGAAGCCGCGGAGGTCGAGTTCGCGCGCAAGCGCTTCCCGGCCAACGCCTCGCCCTGGGGTGCACTGCCGCGCATCGCCCCGGCCAGCGCCCGCGCCACCCCCGCGCGGCGGAAGGTGGGCCGCACGTAGAGGCGACGCATGCGCATGGCGGGTTCGGCCAGTCCGGTCTGCACCGTGACGCCGCCCACGCCCGCCAGCTGCCCCCCCACGGTAGCCGCGAACAGCGCGCCCGGGTCGACGAACGGATCGTCCGGCGCGCCGACCTCGCTTCGCAACATGGCCATGTTGCGAATTCCCTCGCCGCCCGCCTCGGCGCACATGACATCGAATCCATGCGGCAGCCCCTCGAAAAGCCTTAGGATGATCACCACGTCAGACATCACGTCGTTTCCGGAACCCCGTCCATGCGCCTGCTGCTCAACATCCTCTGGTTCATCTTCGGCGGGTTCGTCAGCGGCCTGCTGTGGCTGTTCGGCGGTCTGGTGCTGGCCGTGACGATTGTCGGCCTGCCGTACACGATGGCCGCCTGGCGCATCGCCGGCTTCGCCTTCTGGCCGTTCGGCAAGGAGATCGTCTCGCGCGAGATCGTCACCGGCGAGCACGACCTTGGCACCGGGCCGCTGGGCTTCCTGCTCAACGTGATCTGGTTCCTGTTCGCCGGCTGGTACATTGCCCTGTCGCACATCGTGGCGGCCGTCCTGGAGGCGGTCACCATCATCGGCCTGCCGTTCGCGTTCAAGGACCTGCAGCTGGCCGGCATCGCCATGGCCCCGGTCGGCAAGATCGTGGTGGAGAAGCGGTAGCAGGCGGCGACACGCACTGAAGTGCATGTCCCCGGTCAGCGCGGCGCCGGCCCCTCGTCCTCTTCCATCAGGATCTTCAGGAAGGTCTTGCGACGATTGAGGAAGCCCCGGGTGACGCTGTAGTGCTCGGTGTCCTCGTAGTCGATCCGCTCAAGCCCGTGCTCAGAGGCCTGGTAGATCCAGGCGTCGGGGTAGCCGAGGATGATCGGCGAGTGGGTGGCGATGATCAGCTGCGAGCGGGCCAGCACCAGCTGGTGCAGCTTGGCCAGGAATGACAGCTGGCGCTGCGGCGACAGCGCCGCTTCCGGCTCGTCCATGATGTACAGGCCGTCGCCCGTCAGCCGGTTCTCGAACAGGCTGAAGAAGGCCTCGCCGTGCGACTGCTGGTGCAACGGCCGGTCGCCGTAGCGGCTGCCGCCCGCCTGTTCGAGATAGGTGGCGACGTTGAAGAAGCTCTCCGCGCGCAGGAAGAAGCCGTCGTGGGGCTTTGGCTGCATCGCGTCGCGGATCGCCCGGATGTGCCGGTGCAGGCTCGAGTGGCTGTCGTGCGTGGCGAAGCGGTGGTCCTTCGACCCGCCCTCCGGATTGAAGCCCCAGGCGACGGCCAGCGCCTCGATCAGGGTCGACTTGCCCGAGCCGTTCTCGCCGACCAGGAAGGTCACGCGCGGGTGGAAGTCGATGCGGTCGGTCCTGTTCACCACGGGCAGGTTGAAGGGATAGACGCCGTCGTCCCAGCCCTCGTCGCGCCGAAACTCGGCGGCGATCCAGTAGGGGCGGACAAGGCCGGTCATGGCCTTCTTCTAGAACAATCCCGGAACAACCGGAAGTGGGCTCACCCCGGCGAGATCATCTTCTCCGGCCGCACGGCCTCGTCGAACTCCGCGTCCGTCAGGTAGCCGCCGCCGACGGCTTCCTCGCGCAGGGTGGTGCCGTTCTTGTGGGCGGTCTTGGCGATCTTGGCGCATGCGTCGTAGCCGAGCTTGCCGTTCAGGGCGGTGACCAGCATCAGGCTGTTGTCGAGGCCGCGCTTGATGTTGTCCTCGCGCGGCTCGATGCCGACGACGCAGTTGTCGGTGAAGCTGATCGCCGCGTCGGCCACCAGGCGCACCGACTGCAGGAAGTTGTAGGCCATCACCGGGTTGAACACGTTCAGCTCGAAGTGGCCGCTGGCGCCGGCGAAGGTGATGGCGGCGTGATTGCCGAACACCTGGGTGCAGACCATGGTCAGGGCCTCGCACTGGGTCGGATTGACCTTGCCCGGCATGATCGAGCTGCCCGGCTCGTTCTCCGGCAGGCTCAGTTCGCCCAGGCCCGAGCGCGGGCCCGAGCCGAGGAAGCGGATGTCGTTGGCGATCTTGAACAGGCTGGCGGCGACCGTGTTGATGGCGCCGTGGCTGAACACCATGGCGTCGTGGGCGGCCAGGGCCTCGAACTTGTTCGGGGCGGTGGTGAACGGCAGGCCGGTGATCGCGGCGATGCGCTCGGCGACCTTCTCGGCGAAGCCCACCGGCGCGTTCAGGCCCGTGCCGACGGCCGTGCCGCCCTGGGCCAGCTCCATCAGCTGCGGCAGGGTCTGCTCGATGCGGTGGATGCCATTGGCGACCTGCTGGGCGTAGCCGCCGAACTCCTGGCCCAGGGTCAGGGGCGTCGCGTCCTGGGTGTGGGTGCGGCCGATCTTGATGATGCCCTGCCAGGCCTCGCTCTTGGCCTTCAGCGCCGCGTGCAGGTGCTTGAGGGCCGGCAGCAGATCGTGGACCACCTGCTCGGCGCAGGCGATGTGCATGGCCGTCGGATAGGTGTCGTTCGACGACTGGCTCATGTTGACGTGGTCGTTCGGGTGGACCGGCTTCTTGGAGCCCATCTCGCCGCCCAGCATCTCGATGGCGCGGTTGGAGATCACCTCGTTGGCGTTCATGTTCGACTGGGTGCCCGAGCCGGTCTGCCAGACCACCAGCGGGAAGTGATCGTTCAGCTTGCCCTCGATGACCTCGTTGGCCGCCTTGACGATGGTCTCGGCGATTTTCGGGTCCAGCTTGCCCAGCGCCAGATTGGTCTCGGCGGCCGCGCGCTTGACGATGCCCAGGGCCCGCACGACGGGCAGGGGCTGTTTTTCCCAGCCAATCCTGAAGTTGCCCAGGCTGCGCTGCGACTGGGCGCCCCAGTAGCGGTCGGCGGCGACCTCGATGGGGCCGAAGGTGTCGGTCTCGGTGCGCGTGGCGGTCATGATCTTTCCCGGCGAAACTTGCAGCGCCGGTTTAGCGCCGGAGGGCGAGACTGCAAGCGCGCAAGGCGTTATGGACCCCAATGACCGACGACTGGACAAGCCATGGCAAGGTCCGCGCCCGCGAGAGCGGTGGCACGCTGGAGCTGGTCGTCGACGGCCTGACGACCCAGGCGAAATACTACAAGCCGCTGATCTACGAGTTCTTCCGCAAGCAGTGGCGAGGCGGGCGGCCGGCCTGGGGCGACTTCGCCGTCGAAATCATCATGGAGTACGAGGGCGATCCGCCCTGGCTCGATCTCGACAACCTGGCCAAGGCGATCCTCGACTCGATCAAGGGCCATGCCTTCCATGACGACAGCCAGGTCGCCAGGTTGCTGGTCGAGCGCCGTCAGGGCGCCCGCGAACGGATCACCGTGCGCGCGACGCGGCTGTAGTCGCTCCGGCGGCGCGCGCTCGTGACCGGTCCAGCGCCACCCCCGCCAGCAGGGCGTCGCCGAGCAGGATGAAGGCGCCGTAGCGGCCAAGGCTGACCGGGTCCCATTGCGGGAAGATGTCCTTGAACAGCATCAGCATGATCGCCGCCCCGAGCAGGCCGGGGGCGGCGAACACGGCCGCCGCCAGAGGACGCCTGCGACGCGGCAGGCGGCGCAGTCGCGCGGCGACATGGAACAGGAACACCACGGCCCCGCCGACAAGGAAGGCGTTCGCGGCGTAGAACCAGAACGCCTTCTCCAGCAGTCCCGTCCCGAAAGCCGCGTACCAGGCGGTCGAGACCAGAAAGGCCACAAGTCCCGCCAGAGCGAAGGTCAGACCGTCTTCTTTTGACACGACAACCACCCTCAACCACCCGTTTCGATCCTGCGGATGCGAGGGCGGCGCCAGAAAGGTGGCCGATGGTCGCGGGTCTGAAAAGTCAGCTCGCCCAAGGCACGAGCGCGCCGCGGAAGGCGAGCACGAACGACAGGCCGACATAGACCAGGGTGGTGACCGTGAAACGCAGCTTGCGGCCCACGGTCCAGCTTTCGACCCGCCGCCCGCCGCGCCAGATGAACGGCAGCAGAAACAGGGTCACTCCCGACAGGATGGCCGCCACGAAGGCGCAGGACGAGGCTGTCAGCATCCAGCCCCCGGGCCAGTCGAAAAAGATCGCCGCCACGTCCCCGGCCTTTCCGGCCCAGATCGCCAGGGCGCCCATGGCCAGCAGCCAGAGGATCGCCTGGGTCGTCTGGATGAGGCTGGCCCGACGCTGCATCGGCGTCTCGCGGTGATCCTTGCGGTCGCGCATCAGCAGCCCGGCCAGGGTCGCCAGGGCGGCGATCGCGGCCAGCATGGCCAGATTGACCAGCCACGCCTGGCCGCCGAAGAAGCCGACGCGCTGGAACATCACCGCGCCGGACGGCGGATAGTAGCCGGTGGCCCGGCCGTTGGTCATGACGAACGCCATCCGACGCCAGCCGCCGACCTCGCGGAAACGGCCGCCGGTTCCCTCGGGCGCCCAGAGCGACGAGGAGTCACGGCCGCGGATTCGCAGGTAGCCGTCGTCAGTCACCGCGATCCGGACGCGGCTGTCGATCAGTCCGATGAACTGTTCCAGGCCGCGATAGGAACGGCGCGTGCTGACGAACTCGCCCTGGAAGGCGCGGGCGTTCTGCTTCAGCCAGGGCGAGCCGGCGACCGGCAGGGTGGGGGCGGGACCGTAGAACCGCTGGACGATCCGCCCGGCGAGCTGTGCGGTCAGGCGGCCGCCCGTCTCGGAGTTGGTCGCCACGAACACGCCAAGGCCCAGGTCCGGCGCCACCATCATGTTCGAGCGGAACGACAGCAGGGCGCCGTCATGACCCCAACCAACGCGACCGCCCGGCAGCTGGACCTCGATCAGGCCATGGGCGAATCCGGCCACCCCGGGCGCCGGCCGCGACTGCACGCGGGCGAAGCCGGCCGCCGTCGCCGGACCGTAGATCTGCGCGCCGTCCAGGCTGCCGCCGTTGAGCATCATCATCATGTAGCGGGCCATGTCGGCCGCCGTGGTCGAGGCGCCGCCGGCGGGGGCGACCTGGGAGGTGAATTCGTAGGGCCGGCGGGTCCAGCCGGCGTCGGTCCACAGAAAGCCGTCGGCGAGGTCGGCCGCCAGAGCTGCCGGCATCGGCGCCGGCAGGTCCTTGCGGGGCGGGTAGGGGTCCCGGAACGTCGTGCGGGCCATGCCCAGGGGGCCTGTGATCTCGCTCTCGATCAGGCGCTCGAACGGCTTGCCCGATACCCAGGACGCCGCCGCCCCCGCCAGGGCCACGCCGTAGTTGGAATAGGACGGCGTCGCGCCGGGCTCGCGCACCCGTCGCGGGCGTTCCTGGCGCAGGTAGAGCTGCAGCGGCCGCACGCGATCGGGGTCCCGCTCGAACAACTGGCCCAGGGCGCGGTCCTCGAAGCCTGGCGAATGGCTCATCAGGTCGATGATCCGGACGGGCCGGTCGAAACCCTGGTCGGGAACCCGGATCTTCTCGGGCAGGTAGAGGTTGATCGGCGCGTCGAGCCGCATGCGGCCGGCCTCGACCTCCTTCATGACCGCGATCCAGGTGAAGGTCTTGGAGATGGAGGCGATGCGGAACAGGGTGCGGTCGGGATCGACCGGCCGGGCGGGACCGAGGTTGGCGAACCCGTAGCCCTTCATCAGCACGACCTGGCCGTTCTGGACCACCGAGACGGTGACGCCCGGAATGTGGTCGGCGGCCATGGCGTCGCGCACGAGGCCGTCGACGTAGGCCTCCAGCTCCGCCGGTGGCAGGGGGGGCACGCCGGCGACGACCGGCGCGGGCGCGACG
>DAORNX010000151.1:386-5855 GCA_035441225.1 Caulobacter sp. | reverse complement strand
CCACCCTGGTGCGGCTGGCCCTGCGGCTGATCGATCCGCAGTCCGGGCGGGTGACCATCGATGGCGTCGACCTGAAGGCCCTCGGGATGGCGTCCCTGCGCCGGGCCGTGGCGCTGGTGCCCCAGGACGTGGCCCTGTTCAATGACACCCTGGAGGCCAACATCGCGTTCGGCCGTCCGGACGCCTCGTCCGCGGAGATCCTCGCGGCGGCCGAGGCGGCGGAGCTGTCAGGCTTCATCGCCGGCCTGCCCGATGGCATGGCCACGAGGGTCGGCGAGCGGGGGCTCAAGTTGTCGGGCGGCGAGCGCCAGCGCGTCGGCCTGGCCCGCGCGCTGCTGGCTGATCCGCGCGTGCTGATTCTCGACGAGGCGACCAGCGCGCTCGACTCGCGCACCGAGGCGGCCATCCAGGAGACGCTGCGGCGCGCCCGCCAGGGCCGCACGACGCTGGTCGTGGCCCACCGCCTGTCGACGATCGCCGACGCGGACGAGATCCTGGTCCTCAAGAAGGGCAGGATCGTCGAGCGCGGCGCGCACGAGGCGCTGCTGGCGGCGGGCGGCGAATACGCCACCCTGTGGAAGCGCCAGACCCGCGGCCGTTAGACCACGCTACTCGGCGGCCTTGCGGTAGTCCTGGTAGCCGTCGTCGGCCACGCGGCCCTCCTCGTCCGTGCGCTGCCGGTCGGCCCAGGCCTGCTTGCGGCGAAGGGCCAGCCAGACATTGCGGAATCGCCGGGCCAGGGTCTTGGGCGCGGCCAGGGCTGCCGGCGTGAGGAACAGGGTCAGCAGGGTGGCGAAGCTCAGGCCCCACACGACGGCGCCCGACAGCTGGACCCACCATTCCGAACCCGGCGACTTGTACTCGATATCGCCGACGCGGAAGTTCGGGTGGATCTGGAACATCAGCGGCAGCAGGCCGACGATGGTCACCAGGGTGGTCAGCATGACCGGCCGGAACCGCTGTACGGCCGCCCGCATGGCCGCCACGTCGGCCTCGAAGCCTTGCCGCCGCAGCTGGTAGTAGGTGTCGACCAGCACGATGTTGTGGCCCACGACCACCCCGGCCAGGGCGATGATGCCGGTCCCCAGCATGATCACCGAGATGTAGTCGAAGGTGTGCAGCAGATTGACCTGCACGCCCAGAAACACGCCGATGGTCGACAGGATCACGGCCGACAGCGTCACCACCACGCCGTAGAAGCTGTTGAACTGCCACAGCAGGATGACCGACATCATGAACAGCGTGGCCAGCATGGCGACCATGAAGAAGACAGCCGCCTTCTGACCTTCCTCGTCGGCGCCGCGGAACATCCAGCGGACGGACGGGTCGATCGGCGCCTTCTCGAGCCAGGGCCTGAGCGCGGCGATCTTCTGGTTGGCGGCCACGCCGTCGATGGTGTTGGCCTTGATGATCACCAGGCGCTGGGCGTCGCGACGCTGGATCGAGGTCACCTGCTGGGCGGGTGTGCGGGTGACGAAATAGCTCGCCGGCACCGGACCCTGCGGCGTGGTGATCTTGAGCCGGTCGAATGCGGCCATGTTGCGCGCGTCGGGCGGGAAGCGGACGCGGATGTCCAGCTCGTCCTCGGCGTCGTCGGGCCGGAAGCGGCCGACGAGAATGCCGTTGGTGACGAACTGGATCGCCTGGCCGACCTGCAGCACGTCCACGCCGTAGCGGCCGGCGGCGATGCGGTCGACGGTCAGGTTCCATTCGATGCCGGGCGAGGCGCGGGTGTCCTCCTGCTCGATCAGCTGGGGATCGTCGGCCAGGTGCGCCTTGATCAGGTCCGCCGCGCGATTGAGCGCCGCCGGATCTGAGCTGCGCAGCTCGACCTGGATGTCCTTGCCCTGCGGCGGTCCGCCCTGGGGCAGTTGCACCTCGGTCAGGATGCCGGGGATGTTGGCCACCCGCTTGCGGATGTCGTCGACGACCTGCTGGCCGCGGATGCCCAGCTCGTGCCGCGCCTCGAAGTCGACGAACTGGATGCGCAGGCGACCGATCGTGTCGTTGGGCGGTCCGCCGAAGCCGAAGCCGTTGAACTGGCCGGCGGAGGCGTAGATCGACTCCATGCCCTTGACCCCGACCAGGCGCGCCTCGACCTGCTGCACCAGCGCGTTGGCCGCCTCGACGGACAGGTTACCGCGCGCCTTGACATAGACCGTGGCCCACTCCGGGTCCTGGTCGAGGAAGAACTCGCTGCGGTGCGGCGTTTTCACGAACCACATGAAGATCGCGACGATCACCACCATGGCGATGGCGGTCACGCGGAACGGATGGTGGCCCGACGACCACAGGACCCGGGCGTACCAGCCCATGAAGCCGGCCATCCTGCGCGGATCTCCGTGCTCGGACTTGTGGATCTCCTCCAGGTGCTCCTCGTCGATCCCCGTCTTGCGGCCGGCGATCGAGCCCAGGGCCGGGGTGAAGATCAGGGCCACGAAGATCGACGCGCCGAGCACCATGAACAGGGTGATCGGCAGGAAGCTCATGAACTTCCCGGCGATCGAGTTCCAGAACATGAACGGGATGAAGGCGCACAGGGTCGTCAGCGTGCCGTTGACCACGGGCCAGAACATGCGCTTGCCGGCGGCCGCGAAGGCCTCCTGCTTGGGCATGCCCTCGGCCTGCTTCCGGTCGGCGTACTCCACGACGACGATGCCCCCGTCGACCAGGATGCCGACGGCCAGGATCAGGCCGAACATGACCATCTGGTTGAGGGTGATGCCGAAGGCCTGCAGCAGCAGGAAGGCGATCATGAAACACAGCGGGATCGCCAGCCCGACCATCAGGCCCTGGCGCAGGCCCAGGCTGGCGATGATGATCACCATGACCAGCAGGGTGGCGGTGATCAGGCCGGACTCCAGCACCACCAGGCCGCGGTTGATGAACTCGCTTTCGTCGTAGGTGAAGTCGACCTTGATCGTCTCGGGCCAGCGCTTCTGCTCGGTCTCGACTACCTTGCGCACGGCGGCCACGGTGTCGAGCACGTTGGCGCCCGAGCGCTTGACCACGTCGATGGCGAAGGCCGGCTGGCCGTTGAAGCGGGTGATCCGCGTCGGTTCCTTGAAGGTCCGCCGCACCTCGCCGATGTCGCCGACCGTGATCAGCCGGTCGCCGTTCTTCTTGATCGGCAGGGCGAGGATGTCCTCGGGCCTCTCGATGACGCCGGGCACCTTCACCGCGAACTTGCCGCCCTGGGTCTGCAGGTTGCCGGCGGGCACCAGCTGGTTGTTGCGGCCGATGACCTGCGCCAGCTCGCCGGTCGTGACGTTGGCCGCCTCCATCCGGACGGGATCGATGGTGACTTCGAGCAGTTCCTCGCGACCGCCGCCGAGGTCGGTGCGCAGCACGCCCTCGAGGCTCTCGATACGGTCCTGCAGTTCGCGGGCGGTCTGGTAGAGGGCGCGCTCGGGCGCGGCGCCCGACAGCATGATGCCCAGCACCGGGTCGTCGTTGACGTTGTTTTCCTGGATGATCGCTTCTTCGGCGTCGGGCGGGAAACGGCCGCGGGCCAGGTCGACCTTGGCGCGGACGTCCTGCAGCACCTTGTCCTTGTCGAAGTTGACCTCGAACTCCAGCACCACGGTCGCGGCGTTCTGCTGCGCGACGGCGTTCATCTCCTTCAGGCCCTCGAGGGACTGCAGTTCGCGCTCCAACGGCCGCACCAGCAGCCGCTCTGAGTCCTCGGGACTTACCCCGGGGTAGGGCACCGTGATGGCGATGAACGGCACCGGGATGTTCGGTGACGATTCCCGCGGCAGGTTCATGTAGGCGAACAGGCCGAACAGGGACGCGATCGCGGCGATGCCGAGCACGACCTTGCGCCGCTTGATTGCGCCGTCGATCAGGGCTCCGATCATCTCACTCTATCTCCTGGCGACCGGGCGCTGCTCAGCGCGCCGACGCGCGAACCTTCTGGCCTTCAGACACGTAGGACTGACCGGCGACGATGACCCGGGCGGGGCCGCGCAGTCCGGTGATCCAGATGCCCTCGGCCGTTTCGTCCTGGACCTGGACGTTGGCGAAGCCGACCCGCTCGTCCTGGCCGACGAAGCGGACGCCCTGCCGGCCGGCCGAATCGAGCACCAGGGTGGCGGCCGGAACCAGCATGGCCGGCCCGGCGCCGACGGTGATCTTGACGTCGGCGGACAGGCCGGACCGCACGCGCAGGCCCGGGTTCCGCGCCTCGATCTCGACGCGGTAGGTGCGGGTCGCCGGGTCGGCGTTGCGGCCGACCGACCGGACCCGGCCGGTCAGGCTCTCGCCCGACACCAGCATGGCCCGCGCCGCAGCCCCGACGCGAATGCTGCCGACCTCGGCCTCGGATACGTCCGCGACGATGACCAGCGGGTCGAGCTGGATCATCGTGCCGCACGGCGCGCCGGGGGCGAGGTAGGAGCCCACCTCGGCGTCCCGGCTGTCGAACACGCCGGCGAACGGCGCCCGTACATTGACCTGTTCCAGCGCCACCTCGGCCTGACGCACCGACGCGGAGGCCGCGTCCAGGTTCGCCTGGTCCTGCAGCACCTGGGTCTGCGAGCGGTAGCCCTGCGCGGCGAGCCGTTCGGACGCTTCGCGCTGCAACTGGCGCGACTTCAGGGCCGCGCGGGCCTGGTCGAGCGTGGCCTGGCGCGCATCGACAGACAGCTGGCAGAGGATCGCGCCCTTGGCGACGAAGGATCCTTCGCGGGCCGGGGTCGCGGCCACCGGGCCGGCGGTCTCCGCCCGCACGATCACGGTCCGGTTGGCGTCGGTGCGGCCGCGGACGGACACCACGTAGGGTCGCTGGACCTCGTTGATCACGGCGATCTTGACCAGCGGCTCGTCGGCCTTGGCCGCCGAAGCCTTGGCCGCCGCGGTTTCCGCCGGGCGGTCCTTGGGGGCCAGGGCGCGCAGCACCGTCCCGCCGATGAAGAACAGCAGGAAGGCGGCCACGATGAGGCCGGCGATGAGGTAGGAGCGTTTGATCTGCATCTCGAATCCCGGGCGCAACCCGGGCGCCGGGCGCGCGACGCGCGCCTCGTAGCAGCCCCCGGGCGCAATCTGAACAGTGTTCGGTATCCTCAAAATGTGGGTGACCCGCAAATGAAATTCCTGAAACGTTCCGTTTCGTCCGCTGGTCAGCGGGGCGTGTGCGGCGGATAAGTCACGCATGGACTCCCTCGACCCCGTGGCGCTGGACGCCGCAGACCGGCTGGCCGGCTTTCGCGACGCCTTCGCGCGGCCGGGCGGGCTGGTCTATCTGGCCGGCAATTCGCTGGGCCCGCCGCCGCGCGAGGCGGCCAGTCGCGTCGCCCGCATGGTCGAGCGTGAATGGGGCGAAAGCCTCGTGCGCGGCTGGAACAGCCACGACTGGTTCGGCGCCCCCGCCCGGGTGGGCGGCAAGATCGCCGGGCTGATCGGGGCCCATCCGGACGAGGTGCTGGTCGCCGATTCGACCTCGGCCAATCTCTACAAGCTGGCCGTCGC
>DAORNX010000151.1:0-225 GCA_035441225.1 Caulobacter sp. | reverse complement strand
CGCGCTGCTGGTGCTCTGCCAGACCCACTATCGCAGCGGCGCGGTGCGCGACATGGCCGCCCTGACGGCGAGGGCGCAGGCCGCCGGCGCCCTGGTGCTGTGGGACCTGAGCCACAGCACGGGCGTGCTCGAGGTCGACCTGAACGGCTGCAACGCCGACCTCGCGATCGGCTGCGGCTACAAATATCTCAACGGGGGCCCCGGGGCCCCGGCCTTCCTCTTCGT
>DAORNX010000150.1:0-5859 GCA_035441225.1 Caulobacter sp. | reverse complement strand
CCGCGCCCCGTCCGCTGACCGGGCCGCGATCCTGTCGGACGGCGCGCCGCCCTGGCCACAGCCCGCGCCGGCGACGGCGACCGCAAGCAGGAGCGAGGGCAAGGCGTGACGCCATCGCGACAAATCCGTATCTCCTGTTGCGAGGGGGCGCAGGTGCGCCCGCCTCATGGCCCGGGACAAGTCTGGTCGGGACCCGGCGCTGCTCCCGGGTCGCCTAGCCCTTCTTCACGAACGGCTCAGGGACGCGGCGGCCGCCCTGGCGCTCCAGCATCCAGCCGGGGTACTCGGGCGGCAGGGCCGAGGCCTTGTCGAGCGCGGCCATTTCGTCGGCGGTGAGCTCGATTTCGGCGGCGGCGAGGTTGTCGTCCAACTGCTCGACCGTTTTGGCCCCGATGATCACCGTGGTGACAAACGGCTTGGCCAGGACATAGGCGAGGGCGATACGGGCCACCGAGACGCCGCGGGCGTCGGCGATAATCTTCATGGCGTCAACGCAGTCCCAGGCGCGATCACGGTTGACCGGCGGGAAGTCGAAGCTGACCCGGCGCGCGCCGTTGGGGCCGGCCCCGTCGCGGGTGAACTTGCCCGACAGCAGACCGCCGGCCATTGGCGACCAGACCATCAGCCCCATGCCCTGGTCCTGCATCATCGGCACGATCTCGCGCTCGAGGTCGCGACCGGCGATCGAGTAGTAGGCCTGGACCGTCTCGAACCGGGCGTAGCCGCGGGCGTCGGCGATGCCGTGGGCTTTCATCATCTTCCAGGCCGGCCAGTTGGAGCAGCCGGCGTAGCGGACCAGGCCCTGCGACACGAGGTCGTCCAGCGCCCGAAGGGTCTCCTCGACCGGGGTCACCGGATCATTGGCGTGGATCTGGTAGAGGTCGATGTAGTCCAGCTGCATCCGGTCGAGGCTGGCCTTGACCGCGTCCATGATGTGGCCGCGCGAGGCGCCCTTGTCATTTGGCCCCCGGCCCATCTCGCCGAAGCATTTGGTCGCGATGACCACGTCGCTGCGCTTGACCCCGAGGTTGCGCAGCGCCGCGCCGACCATCTGCTCGGACTGTCCGGCCGAATAGACGTCGGCGGTGTCGATGAAGTTGACCCCGCTGGCCAGGGCCCGGCCGATCATGTCGTCGACGCCCCGCTGGTCGACCGCGCCGATAGCGCCCCACATACCCGCGGCCTCGCTGGCGAAGGTCATGGCGCCGAGACAGATCTCGGAGACGTAGAGACCCGTCCGACCCAATTGCCTGTATTTCATGACGATCCTCCCGTTGTCTCCGCCCCTTCGGGCTTTGAAATTGTCTTCAATGTCGGGATTCCGACATAGGTGAGATTTCATTGGCCGTTTATCGCTGTTACTTCAACGGCCTGTTTAATTGATGCCAGATATAATCATGTCTTGATTATGTCGGCTAAACGACAGTGCTTTGAATCCTCGACCTATAGCTTGCAACCCCCGATGTAGCGTTGCGTTCTGAGTCGTGATGACAAGCCCTCTGCCCTTGAAGAACCGGCTGCTGGCCGCCCTCCCGCCCGGGGAATTCGCCCTGCTGTCGCCGCAGCTGATGCTGGTCGATCTGGAAAAGGGCCGCCTGATCTGCGATCCGGGCGATCCGGTGGAGACCATATACTTCCCCCATGACTGCGTCATCTCGCTGATGACGTTGATGGAGAGCGGGGCGGCCATCGAGTCGGCGACCATCGGCCGCGAAGGCGCGTTCGGCCTGCCGGCCGCCCTGGCCCCGCGCCAGGCCATGTCCCGGGCCATCGTCCAGGTTCCGGGACGCGCCTCCCGCATCGCCGCGACGGCCCTGGCCGAGGTCTGCCGGCGCGCACCGACCCTGCTGACCCTGATCGACCGGCACGGCGACGCGCTGTTCGGTCACGCCATCCAGTCCGTGGCCTGCAACGCCCTGCACGGCGTCGAGGCGCGCTTCTGCCGCTGGCTGCTGACCTGCCGCGACCGGATCGATGGCGATACCGTCAGCCTGACGCAGGAATTTCTCGCCGACATGCTCGGTGTCCAGCGCACCACCGTGACGGCCATCGCCGGCGCGCTGCAATCGCGCGGATTGATCCGCTACCGTCGCGGACTGGTCGACATCCTGGATCGCGCCGGGCTCGAGGCCTGCGCCTGCGAATGCTACGACGCGGTGCGACAGAACTACGACCGGTTGCTGCCCGAACCCCGCCGCGCCCGGGGCTGACCACCGGACGCGGCGGACGGCACCGGACGCTCAGGCCGCCTGGGATTTCTGGCTGACCTCCTCGGCCTTGCGGCCGGTCAGTTCAACCATGTGGTCGAAGGCGGTCTCGAACGCGCCCAGCCCCTGGGTCATGGAGCGCAGATCGAGGATAAAGTCCTGCCGCTCGTCATGCGGCATGTAGACCTCGATGCTGTCCCAGCCGGGCCAGCCGGGCCGGGCGTCGAAACCGAGCATCCGCCCTCGCCGGTTGGCGATCGAGGAGGTGATCCGCGCGGTCGCCGCGTTGGGCGCATGGATGATCAGCTTCTCGATCGGCTCGAGCAGGATCGGCTGGGCCTGGGCCAGCCCCTCCTGCATGCCGATGCGGCCGGCCGTGCGGAAGGCCATTTCCGACGAGTCGACGGCGTGGAACGAACCGTCGATCAGGGTCACGGCGACATCCACGACCGGGAACCCGAGCGGGCCCCGCTCCATGGCGTCGCGCACGCCCTGCTCGACGGCCGGGATCCACTGCTTGGGCACCACGCCGCCGGTGATCCGGTCGTTGAACTGGAAACCCTCGCCGCGCGGCAGCGGCCGGATCTCCAGCAGGGTGTCGCCGAACTGGCCGTGGCCGCCGGACTGCTTCTTGTGCCGGCCTCGCTGGGTCACCGCCTTGCGGATCGTCTCGCGGTAGGGCGTGGCCGGGGTATGGGTCACCACCTCGACCTGGTACCGCCGCTTCAGCCGGTCGAGGGCGACGCGCAGGTGGGTCTCACCCTGGCCGCCCAGGCGCATCTCGTGGAGGGCCGCATCCTGCGACAGGCGAAGGCCGGGATCCTCCTCAAGCAGCTTCTGCAGCGCGCCTGACAGTCGCACGTCGTCCTTGCGGTCACGGGTGGCGATGGCCAGTTCGAACACCGGCGAACGCGGCGCGGGCGCGACCCGGGCCGACATCGCCGTCTTGCCCGCCGACAGAAGGTCGCCAGCGTGGGCGCCTTCCAGCTTGCCGAGCGCCACGACGTCGCCGACATCGACCACGCTGACCTTCTTCGTCGTCTGGCCCTGGACACTGAACAGGCCGCTGACCCGGGCGCGGGCGCCGTCAGGCAGGGTCAGTTCGGCGCCGTCGGCCAGCGGGCTGCCAAACACGCGCGCCAAGACCATCTTGCCTGCCTGGCCCGCGTGCGAGGCCTTCAGGGCGTAGGCGCCGGGTCCGGCCAGTCCCAGGCGGGCGGCCGCGGCCTCCGGCCCGGGCGCGTCGTGGCGCAGGGCCTTGAGCAGGCGGCGCACGCCGTTGCCCTGCTGCGCGATACCGAAGAATACCGGCGCGATCTGGGCGGCGCGCGTCTCGGCGATCAGGTCGGCGAAGATGGTGTCGGGGCTGGGCGTGCCGTCCTCAAGCAGGATTTCCATCAGGCCGTCGTCGAAGTCGGCCATCTGTTCGAGCATGTGGAAGCGGGCGGCCGCCTCCTCGTCGATCAGGTCGGCCGGAATCTCGACCTGCTCGGACGGCTTGCCCGCGCGGTAGACGAAGGCCCGTTCGAGCGCCAGGTCGATGAATCCCGCGACATGGTCGTCCTTCCAGATCGGCAACTGTCGCGCGACGAGCGGGATGGCGCTGACCGGCTGCAACGCCTTGAGCAGTTCGTCCACATGGCCCCGGGCCTGATCGATCTTGTTGACGAAGAACGCGCGCGGAATCCCGAGGCGTTCGAGTTCCCGCAGCCAGGGCTGGATTAGCACGGCCTTGTCCGGATCGGGATCGATGACCACGATCGCCAGGTCCAGCGCCGCCAGGCCGAGGTCGCACTCGGCGCGAAATTCGACCGATCCCGGAAAGTCGATCAACGCATAGTGGTCGTCCATGAAGGCGAAGCCGGCCAGGTTCATCTCGACCGACTGGCCGGCCTGTTTCGCCTCCGGCGAGCCGTCGCCGACCGCCCCGGCCTGCCCGACAACACCCTGGCGGTCGGTGGCTCCGGCCGCGTGCAGCAGCGCCTCGAACAGGGTCGTTTTACCGGCGCCGTTCGGGCCGACCAGACCGATCGCCCGAACCGCGCCTGATTTCCTTGAGGACATGCGCATTCTCCCACCGTTCGGCGGCGAGACGCGCGGCCTCGCCGCGTCGTTTCAGGTTCAGGGGGCGCGAGACCCGGGCCCCACGAGCCGATCGAACACCCGGCGCGGGACGAGGGCAAGCCAAAGTGACCCCGGGTCAGGCTTTCCCCCGCCCTGCCCCTGCGCAATACTTTGTGAAAGCAGGGAGGACGCGGCGGCATGGCCGAGGATCTGGACGCCATCATCATCGGGGCGGGCTTCGGCGGACTGACCGCGGCGATCAAGCTGAAGGAAGCCGGGTTCGGACGCCTCGTGGTGCTTGAGAAGGGCGACCGGATCGGCGGCACCTGGCGCGAGAACACCTATCCCGGCGCCTGCTGCGACGTGCCCTCGCGGCTCTATTCCCTGTCCTTCGCGCTCAATCCCGACTGGACCCGCGCCTTCTCGCCCCAGGCCGAAATCCGCGACTACATGGAGCGCGTGGCCGCGCAGTTCGGCGTCGTCGACCGCTTCCGGTTCAACAGCGAGGTCGAGAAGGCTGTCTGGGACGAAGCCGCCGGGCGCTGGACGGTGACCGTCAAGGGCGGCGAGACCCTGTCGGCGCCGGTGCTGGTGTCGGGCCTGGGCCAGCTGAACAAGCCCGGCTACGCCGGCATCCCCGGCCGGGACAGGTTCAAGGGCGACAGCTGGCACTCGGCGGCCTGGCGGCACGACATCGACCTGGCCGGCAAGACCGTCGGCTGCATCGGCGCCGGGGCCAGCGCCATCCAGTACATCCCCGAGATCGCCAAGACCGCCGGCAAGGTGATCATCTTCCAGCGAACGCCCAACTACATCGTGCCGCGTATGGACCGCGCGTTCAGCGGCTTCGAGAAGTGGCTCTACCGGACCTTCCCGGCCATCGACCGGCTCAATCGCTGGTTCATCTGGCAGATGATGGACCTGCGCTTCAACGCGTTCAAACAGGGCACGAAGTCAGCCGAGAACTTCCGCAAGCTGGCGCTGAAATACCTCGACGCGGTGGTCACCGACCCGAAGCTGAAGGCCAAGCTGACGCCCGACTATCCGATCGGCTGCAAGCGCATCCTGGTCTCGGACGACTACTACCAGACCCTGGTGCGGCCCAATGTCGAGCTGGTCACCGAGGCTGTCGCGGAGGTCACCCCGGGCGGGGTGAAGACGGCCGACGGGGCCGAGCATGCCTGCGACGTGCTGGTCTACGGCACCGGCTTCATCACCACCGACTTCGTCTCGCCGGTCGAGATCGTCGGCGCCGGCGGCAGGAGCCTGAGCGCGGCCTGGAAGGACGGGGCCGAGGCCTATCTGGGCGTCACCGTCGCAGGCTTCCCGAACCTGTTCATGCTCTATGGCCCCAACACCAACCTCGGCCACAACTCGATCATCGTCATGATCGAAGCCCAGGTCGGCTATCTGGTCGAGGCGATGAAGGAACTGAAGCGCCGCAGCGCACGATCGCTGACCGTGAAGGATGAAGCGTTCAAACGGTTCAACGTTGAACTACAGCAGGACCTGACAAAGACCGCCTGGGCCGGGTCCTGCTCCAGCTGGTACAAGACCGCCTCGGGCAAGATCACCAACAACTGGTCGA
>DAORNX010000149.1:0-5898 GCA_035441225.1 Caulobacter sp. | reverse complement strand
CAGTCTTCCCACGGAAAGAACCGCGTCCAGGGCGCCCAGGCGCTGTCCGGCGCGTCCGTATCGACGGCCGAGGGCGTCAGGGCCAGGTAGCCGACCGACACGACCCGCGCGGCGCCGGCGCCGATCTCGGCCCGCGGCGCGTCGCGGCCCTTGTTGCCGAAGGTGTACAGCTGCTCGACATAGCCCAGGTCGAAGCGGGTCTGTTCGGTGACGAAATCGCGCAGGGCGATCTCGAAGGTGCGGTGCGCCTCCGGATCGAACGGCCCGAACGGCAGGCCGGCGAGGGTCGACACCCGGTCGGTCGCGGCGTCGTGCGGGCGCACCGTCAGCACCACCGCCTCGCCGCCGCGAATGGCCATGATGACGGCGGACAGGCCGATGACGACGGATTGGGACATGGGCGAGGGCAGGACGGTGGCAGGGGGCAGGATCAGGGGAGTAGGGAGTAGTCGAACGCGGTGTTCGCGTCGACTGATCGCTGTCACCCGGCCTCCCGCAGATCCCGCCGGTCCCTCTAGTCCCTATCCCTCCACATGCGTCGTCGGCCGGTCATCGCCGTCGGACAGCTCCTCCCGCCAGGCGCCGGTCTCGTCCTCGAAGCGGATGCCGACAGTCTCGCCGGGCAGTTCCTGCTCGGCCGCCGCGCGACGAGCCGCGGCCTCGGCCGCGCCGCGGTCGGCGAAGGTCTCGGAAAACACCCCGTCGAGCGTGTAGGCCCAACCGCCGTCATGGGGGACGATGCGATAGATGATGTCGGTCATGGTCGGCTCCTGCGCGGCTGCTGCTGCAACGCGCCGGCGCGGCCCCCGTTGCCCGGGGAGCGCCCCGAACCGGCTATTCGGTGTCGAACGCCGCCTGCACGGGCTCGAACCCGGCCGCTTCCGACAGCACATGGAAGCGATGCACGTAGCGCTTCTGCGCCTCGCTCGGCGCCTGGGGTTCGATGGTCAGGCGATAGCCGGCCGGCGGCGCGCCGAAGAAGGCCAGGGCCTCCTCGTGGCTGAAGCCGGCCAGCTGCGTGGCCTCGAAGAAGGCGCAGGCCCGGTCGGCCTGCTTGATCAGTTTCTTGATCGCCACGGGCGTCTTCGCCGGCAGGCCGAAGCGGGCGTGGATGGCGTGCTCGAGCCGCTCCTCGAAATCCTTGTAGCTGACGCCGAGCGCCGCCTTGAACGGGCTGATCATGTCGCCGATCACGTACTCCGAGGCGTCATGCAGCAGCGCCGCCAGCCGCCACTTCGGGTCGACGGCCGGCTGGATGTGCGCCACCAGCTCCTCGACGACGATCGAATGCTGCGCGACGGAGAAGCCGTGCTCGCCGATGGTCTGGCCGTTCCAGCGCGCCACGCGGGCCAGGCCGTGGGCGATGTCCTCGATCTCGATATCGACGGGCGAGGGGTCGAGCAGGTCGAGCCGTCGGCCGGACAGCATTCTCTGCCACGCCCGCGGCGTGCTATTCCCGGAGCGCGCGCCTCGCAGCCCTTTCGCCACCCGTTCGTTCCTTATCATCAGCAGGGCGCTTCCACTGGCGCATTGGTTGATAAAGATCAATGTTTGCGCGTGGTGTTGAGATCACGGTTCGGTTTGAACGGAGGGCATTCGATGAGCTGGGCGAGGATCATGGCGCCGCTTGCGGGCGGGGCGCACGACGTGGACATCCTGAAGGCGGCCGCCGCCGTGGCGGCGCCGTTCAAGGCCGAGGTCGCCGCCGTGCACGCGCCCGCCGACATCGCCGACCTGATGCCGTGGATGGGCGAGGGCTTCATGGGCGGGGTGCAGATCACCGCCATGGACAGCCTCAAGGAGGCCGCCGCCGAGGGTGAGCGGACCGCCCGCGCCGCTGTGGAGGCTTGCGGCTACGCCAATACCCGCTTCATGACCCTGGAGACGCCGGTCTGGGCCGGCCTGTCCATGGAGGGGCGCCTGTCCGACGTGGTGCTGTTCGACACCGAGGCCGCCCGCGGCCGCGGGCCGCTGGCCGAGGCCTTCCAGCAGGTCGTCGCCGACGAGCAACGTCCGACCATCGTCGCCCGGCCCGGAATCCGCGCCGACGGGGTCGTGGTGGTCGCCTGGGACGGCGGCAAGGAGGCCAGCCGCGCCGCCCGCACGGCCCTGCCGCTGCTGCAGAAGGCCAGCCGGGTGGTGATTCTCGCCGCGCCGGCCGCTTCCTCGCGCAGCTTCGAGCCCGACCGGCTGAAGGAGTTCTTCGGCGCCCGCGGGGTGGCGGCCGAGGTCGAGCTGATCAGTGAGTCGGGCGACGCGGCGCATCTGCTGCTGGCCGCGGCCGAGCGCCTGTCGGCCAGTATCCTGGTGGCCGGCGCCTTCGGCCACCCGCGGCTGCAGGAATACATCTTCGGCGGCACCACCCGGACGCTGCTGAACAACGACGGACCGTCGCTGTTCCTTTCGCACTGACCTGACAGAAAACGAGGACCTCAATGACGCTTTCGCGCATCGTCATGCGCCTTGCGCGCAATCCCGGCACCGAGTTCGCCGATGGCGACGACCATCGCGGCTACAGCCTGGTCGCGCCCCTGCAGGCCGATGGCAAGCTTGATGTCGAGGGCTTCCAGGCCCAGCGCGCCGACTGTTCCGTGCGCCGGTTCGCGCCCGACGAGGAGGCCGTCAACGGTGTGCTCAAGCGGCGGGGCCAGACCTGGTATTTTGACTACGACGCCGCCGACGACACCGACGACGAGCCCGTACATCGCCTGGGCGAGCACAGGTTCGCGGTCGGCGAGTACGTCTCCATCGCCGATGAGGACGGCCGCATGCTGGCCTACAAGGTCACCGAGGTCAGTCCGCTCCGATAACTATTCCGGTCGACTTCCGGCCGCCGACATTGTGGCGCACCAGGGCGTCGGCGTCGGAGAAGCTGTCGTCGTCGGCGTCGTGGCCGCGCTTGGCCTTGAGGGTGGCGACGACCAGCGGCCCGCCCTTGGGCCCGCGGGCTTCGTAGCCGACCACCGACCATCCGCCCGTGGCCTTGTCGCTGGCCAGGATGAACCGGGCGTAGACGCCGTCGTCCTTGTGGCGGCGGCGGACGGAGGATTCGACCTTCTTGCCGTTGACCTCGACGTTGCGCTGGACGCGGATCTCGGCGCCGTCGTCGTTGGCGTTGATCTGGGCGCCCTCGGCGCCGCCGACGCTGATGTTGGCGGCCGCGTCGCCGGCCTTGATGGTGACGCCCGGCAGGCGGATGTCGACTTCCTCGCCCGGGCTGGCGTCAGCCTCGGCCTTGGCGGTTGCTTCAGCGGCGTCCGGCGCGGCGCGCGGCATCAGGCCGCGCAGTTCGGTCTCGATCGGCGACAGGGCCCCGGCCGCGTCGCCGTTCTCCAGCCTGACCAGCTGCAGCGTCACCTCGACGCCCTCGGCGCCGTAGGCGCAGGAGAGGCCGTCGGCCGCCTGGGCGGTGCGCGTCAGATGGCCCTGCGTCTCGGGGCAGTCCAGCTTGCTGATCACCTTCAGGGCCCGGGCCTGTCGCTGGCGTGCGGCGTCCGGATGGTCGCAGGCGGACAGGGCCAGGGCGGCGCAGCCGGCGGCCAGCAGGGCGATGCGGTTCATGGGGTGTCCCTCGTGTGCTCTCTTGCAATGCAAGGGTGCGGCGCGACGGCGGAACGGTCCAGTGAAATCGCGGTAAGGCGGCGGGGGCCGCTACTGTCCCGGACGCGAGCCGCCGGCGCCTTCACGCCGCGCCAGGAAAGCGAGGCGCTCGAACAGGTGCACGTCCTGTTCGTTCTTCAGCAGGGCCCCGTGCAACGGCGGGATCAGCTTGGTCGGATCCTTCTCGCGCAGGATCGCCTCGTCGATGTCCTCGACCATCAGCAGCTTGAGCCAGTCGAGCAGTTCGCTGGTGGAGGGCTTCTTCTTCAGGCCCGGCACCTTGCGCATGTCGTAGAAGATGCGCATCGCCTCGGCGACCAGCTTCTCCTTGATGCCGGGGAAGTGGACGTCGACGATCTCCTGCATCACCTCGGCCTCGGGGAAGCGGATGTAGTGGAAGAAGCAGCGGCGCAGGAAGGCGTCCGGCAGTTCCTTCTCGTTGTTCGAGGTGATGATGATGATCGGGCGGACCTTGGCCGAGACCGTCTCGTCGGTCTCGTAGACATAGAATTCCATCCGGTCGAGCTCCTGCAGGAGGTCGTTGGGGAACTCGATGTCGGCCTTGTCGATCTCGTCGATCAGCAGCACGGGGCGCACGGGGCTCTCGAAGGCCTCCCAGAGCTTGCCCTTCTTGATGTAGTTGCGGACGTCCTTGACCCGCTCCTCGCCCAGCTGGCTGTCGCGCAGGCGGGTGACGGCGTCGTATTCGTACAGGCCCTGGCTGGCCTTGGTGGTCGACTTGATGTGCCAGGTGATCAGCGGGGCGCCCATCGCCTTGGCCACTTCATAGGCCAGCACCGTCTTGCCGGTGCCGGGTTCGCCCTTGATCAGCAGGGGCCGTTCCAGCGCCACGGCGGCGTTCACCGCGACCTTCAGGTCCTCGGTGGCGATGTAGTTGGACGTGCCTTCAAAACGCGAGCTCATGACATCCCCTGGGCGCGTTTTCGCGCATTCGAACAAACGTTCAATTCAGGGGCAGCCTAAAGCGCAAATCGCGACATTCAAGCCGGTTTCGGCGGCTCGGCCGGCTCGCGCCGAAGGGCCGCGGGCGGATCGCTTGCCGGAAAGGTCTCCTCAAGCCCTTCCTCGAGCGCTTCGTCCAGCGTCTGGACGGTGTCTTCAGCGTCGGGTTTTCCGGGATCGGGCATGGGCGCCTCCTGTCGCACCTCAGGTAGGCGCCCGCGTTCGCGGTCTCAATCGGCGCCGGGGTTGATCGACACCGGGTCGCTGGCGGGGAAGGTCTCCTTGAGCCCCTTGTCGAGCTGCTTGTCGACATGGGGATCGGCGTCTTCGTCGACCTTTTCCGACGGATCGGACGGGGCGTCGGTCCGATCGTCCTCGCTGCGGCCACCCGCCAGGGCTGCGGGATCGCGAGGGATGTCCATGCCCTCGTCGTCGCGCGCCGTCTGCAGTGTCGCGGCGACCTCGTCGGGGTCGAATTCCTCGTCCTCGTAGCCGTCGATGTCATCGTCGTCGTCCGCGCTGGTGGCGTCGAAGACGTCGGGGATCTGGTCGAAATTGGCGATCGACCGGCCGTCCTTCGTCAGGTGGGTCTCGTCCAGGGTCTCCGCCCGGTCCTGGGCGTCAGACCCGGATTGAAAGGTCATGTCGGGGGTCATGGGGTGGCTCCTGGCTGCGGGGCCGAACGCGCCCCGCCGGTCCCGGAATCAACCCGCGCCAGGGGCCTTGGTTCCTGCCGCCAGCCATTGCGACAGGGCCTGACCCATCGCCTGCATGGCCGGCTCCCACTGGCCCAGCGTCGGCGGCAGGAAGACCCGCGCCTGCGGATACCAGGGATAGCGGTCGGTCCCGAGCATCGGCCAGGCGCCGGGCGTCGACAACAGCCACAGCGGAACCCCGGCCGCGCCGGCCAGGCAGCTGGTGGCGTTCGACGGGCCCACGACAAGGTCGAGCGCGCGGCACAGGGCGGCCACCTCGTCGAGGTCCTGCTTCAGGTCGATGCCGGGCGGCGTCCAGATCTCCACCCCCAGCTCGCGGCGGGCGGCCTCAAGCTCCCCAGCGCAGTCGCCGTACTGCAGGTTGACGAAGGTCGCGCCCGGCACGGTCAGCACCGGCTTCCACTGGTCGAACGGGGAATAGAAGCGATGGCGGGCCCCGGCCTGGATCAGGCTCTTCCACAGCAGGCCGACCGTCGGCCCGGCCGGCAGCTGCGAGCGCCAGTAGGCGACCCGCGCCGGATCGGGCGCCAGGAAGCCCGCGGCATCGGGGAAGGCGGACACCGCGCGGCGGAACCGGCGCAGCACCGAGGCCATCGGGGCCCACAGGTCGAGCCGGCCA
>DAORNX010000148.1:0-5945 GCA_035441225.1 Caulobacter sp. | reverse complement strand
CGGGGCTGGCGCGGGTGGCGGTGGTCGATTTCGACGTCCACCACGGCAATGGCACCCAGGCGGCCTTCGAACACGACCCGACCCTGTTCCTGGCCTCGATTCACCAGCGACCGCTCTATCCGGGCACCGGCGACGCCGGCGAGACGGGCGTCGGTAACATCGCCAACGGCGTGGTTGGGCCGCATGCGCCGCGGGAGCGGTGGCGCAAGGTGTTCGAGGGCCTGATGGGCCAGGTCGACGCCTTCGCCCCGGACCTGATCCTGGTCTCGGCAGGGTTCGACGCCCACGTCCGCGACCCGCTGGCCAGCCAGTCGCTGGAGGCCGAGGATTTCGCCTGGGCCACCCGCGCCATCGTTTCGGTCGCCAACGGCCGCGCGAAGGGCCGGGTTGTGTCGTCCCTCGAGGGTGGCTACGACTTGCAGGCGCTCGGGCGTTCCGCCCTGGCGCATGTGCAGGCGTTGCAGGAGGGTTGACGGGCGCCGGCGAACGGTCCGCGTCAGGTGCGGCGTCTTTCACCAGCCCCGGGGAAACATGGTCGAGGTGGTCGCCGCCGACGGTGCATTGACGACATCTGACACCGCCTGTCCGGGCGCGGTGATTCTCGCCCGCCATGGCGAGCCGGACCTGTCGCGCCGGGTGCTCCTCAACGCCGAGCAATACCGTCTCTGGTGGGGGACCTACGAGGGCAAGGGGCTGCGCCAGGGGCAGACGCCGCCTGAAGCGCTGAAACGGACGGCCAGCCGGGCCGGCGCCGTCATCGCCTCGACCCGCCCCCGTTCGATGGAGACAGCCCTGGCCGTCTGCGAGGGCCGGGCCTTCGCCCGGGACCCGATGTTCATCGAGGCCCCGCTGCCGCCGCCGCCGTTTCCGTCCTGGGTGCGGATGTCGCCCCGGCTATGGGGCTTCATCTCCCGTTTCTGGTGGTGGTTCTTCGATCATCATGGCGGCGAGGAAAGTCGCGCCGAGGCCGAGGCGCGCGCCGATCAGGCGGCCCGGCTGGTCGCTGACCTGGCCCGCGACGGGCAGGACGTGCTGGTGGTCGCCCACGGCTTCTTCAACACCATGATCGGCGAGGCCCTCAAACGGCAGGGCTGGCGCTGCACCGAGGACCAGGGCTTCCGCTACTGGCGCGCCCGGCGCTTCGAACGGATTCAGGATCGCCGCCGAATCGGCTGATTGCCCCGTCGGTCCCGCGCCTCTAGGCTGGACCGGACTCTCCTGGAACACGAAATGACCGACGCGCCCGCCATCGATCCGGCCATCGCCGCCATGAGCTTCGAGGAAGCCCTCGCCGAGCTGGAAAAGATCGTCCAGCGGCTCGAATCTGGGTCGGCCCCCCTGGAGGAGTCGATTTCCATCTACGAGCGCGGCGCGGCGCTGAAGGCCCACTGCGAGGCGCGGCTGGAGCAGGCGCGGCTGCGGGTGGAGAAGGTGGTGCTGGGCCAGGGTGGGCCGAGCGGCGTCGAGCCGGCCGAGTTCTCGTGAGCCTCGGCCGGCGCATCGCCGAAACCGCCGATGTGGTGACCGTGGCGCTCGACGCACTGCTGCCGCGGGCCGACGGCCCCGAATGCCGGCTGACCGAGGCGATGCGCTATGCGGCCCTCGGTCCGGGCAAGCGGCTGCGGCCGTTCTTCGCGCTTGAGACCGGCAAGATGTTCGATCTGCCCGAGCGGCCGGTGCTGCGCGCGGCCTGCGCCCTGGAATGCATCCACGCCTACAGTCTGGTGCACGACGACCTGCCGGCGATGGACGATGACGACCTGCGTCGCGGCCGGCCGACGGTGCACCGTCAGTATGACGAGGCGACGGCCATCCTCGCCGGCGACGCCCTGCAGACGGCCGCGTTCGAGATCATGGCCCACCCCGACACCCATCCGGACGGCAATGTCCGGGCCGAGCTGGTGCGCCGGCTGGCCCACGCCTCGGGCGCCCAGGGCATGGCGGGCGGCCAGATGATCGACCTGCTCGGCGTGCGCGAGGACCTCGGAGGGGTGGCCCGCATGCAGCGGCTGAAGACCGGCGCGCTGATCGCGTTCGCGTTCGAGATCCCGCTCATCATCGCCCACGCCCAGGACGCGGAACGATCGGCCTTGATGGCTTTTGCACAGGATCTCGGCCTGGCCTACCAGATCGTCGACGATCTGCTGGACGTCGAAGGTGATCCGGAGAACCTCGGCAAGGCGGCCGGTGGAAAGGATGCGGCGCGGGGCAAAACGAACTATGTAACCCTGCTGGGGATCGACGCGGCGAAGGAAAGAGTGGCCCATCTGGCCGGCCAGACCCGCGCCCACCTCGACATGTTCGGCGAACGGGCGGCAACTCTGCGCGCTTCAGTGGATTTCGTGCTGGACCGGAACTCGTAACCGCGCTTTCGTCGCGGCCATTCGTAATCGACGGGATTTTCATGCCTCCTGTGACGCCGCTGCTCGACAAGGTTTCGTCGCCCGCAGACATTCGCGGCTTTTCAATTACCGACCTGAAGCAACTGGCCGACGAAGTCCGCGCCGAAACCATTGACGCGGTCTCGGTGACCGGCGGACATCTGGGCGCCGGACTGGGCGTCGTCGAGCTGACCGTCGCCCTGCACCACGTGTTCGAAACGCCTCGGGACATCGTCATCTGGGACGTCGGCCACCAGGCCTATCCGCACAAGATCCTCACTGGCCGGCGCGACCGAATCCGCACCCTGCGCATGGGCGGCGGGCTGTCGGGCTTCACCAAGCGCGCCGAGAGCGAATACGACCCGTTCGGCGCGGCCCATGCCGCGACCTCGATCTCGGCGGCGCTGGGCTTCTGCGCCGCCCGCGACGCGAAGGGGGAGACCAACAAGGTCGTGGCCGTCATCGGCGACGGCTCGATGAGCGCGGGCATGGCCTACGAGGCCATGAACAACGCGGCCGAGACCACGAAGCAGCTGATCGTCATCCTCAACGACAACGACATGTCGATCGCCCCGCCGGTCGGCGGCATGAGCGCCTATCTGGCCCGCATGGTCTCGAGCGGCGGCTACCAGTCGCTGCGCAAGCTGGGCAAACAGGTCGCCGGCGCCTTCCCCAAGCCGCTGCAGAAGGCCCTCGGCAAGGCCGAGGAATACGCCCGCGGCATGGTCACTGGCGGGACCTTCTTCGAGGAGCTCGGCTTCCACTACGTCGGCCCGATCGACGGCCACGACCTGGACGCCCTGACCCCGGTGCTGAAGAACGCCCGGGACTTCGAGGGCAAGCCGGTGCTGGTTCACGTCGTGACCCAGAAGGGGAAGGGCTACGCCCCGGCCGAGAACGCGGCCGACAAGTACCACGGGGTGGTCAGGTTCAACGTCGTCACCGGCGAGCAGGCCAAGGCCGCCGCCGGTCCGCCCGGCTACACCAAGGTGTTCGCCCAGGCGCTGGTCAAGGAGGCGGAGAAGGACGACCGTATCGTCGCCGTCACCGCCGCCATGCCGTCCGGCACCGGCCTGGACATCTTCGGCAAGGCCTTTCCCGACCGCATGTTCGACGTCGGCATCGCCGAACAGCACGCGGTGACCTTCGCCGCCGGCATCGCGGCCGACGGCATGAAGCCGTTCGCGGCGATTTACTCTACCTTCCTGCAGCGCGGCTATGACCAGGTGGTCCACGACGTGGCCATCCAGCGCCTGCCGGTGCGCTTCGCCATGGACCGCGCGGGCCTGGTCGGCGCCGATGGTCCGACCCACGCGGGCAGCTTCGACATCGGCTTCATGGGCGCCCTGCCGGGCATGGTCCTGATGGCCGCCGCCGACGAGGTGGAGCTGGCCCGGATGGTGGCCACCGCGGCGGCGATCGATGACCGTCCCAGCGCCTTCCGCTATCCGCGTGGCGAGGGGCTGGGCCTCGAGATGCCGGCCAGCAACGAACCGCTGGAGATCGGCCGGGGCCGCATCGTCCGCGAGGGCTCTGCCGTGGCCATCCTGTCATTCGGCACGCGGCTTTCGGAAAGCCTCAAGGCCGCCGACCTGCTGGCCGCCCGCGGCCTGACCGCGACCGTCGCCGACGCCCGCTTCGCCAAGCCCCTCGACATCGAGCTGATCCTGCGGCTGGCCCGCGAGCACGAAGCCCTGATCACCGTGGAGGAGGGGGCCATGGGCGGCTTCGGCGCCTTCGTGCTGCAGGCGCTCGCCGAGCACGGCGCGCTCGACCGCGGGCTGAAGGTGCGCACCCTGACCCTGCCGGACATCTTCCAGGACCAGGACAAGCCGGACCTGATGTACGCCCAGGCCGGCCTCGACGCCGAGGGCATCGCCGCCGGCGCCCTGGCGGCGCTGGGGGTCACCAATGTGACCACGGCGGGCAGACGGGCCTGAGCCCGAAATCTAGGCGGCGCAGGCTTCGAAGAACTGGCTGACGCCCTGGCGCTCGAGCGGCGAGGCGTCCAGCCGCACCGTCTTCCCGCGGTCGATCAGCGACAGGTCGCCGGTGCGGGCGAAGCGGGCCAGGGGCGGCGAGGCGGCATGGGTCGAGGTCTCGATCATCTGCCCGAGTCCGGGCGCGGCGACCAAGTCGCCGGCCAGTCTCTGGCGGGCGTCGCCCGACGCCAGCACAAGGCCGGCCCGCGGCGAGCCGCCGAGCAGCGACAGATCCACCCGTTGCGAGCCGGGCTGGCAGGTCATCATCAGCACGATGTTGTCCGAAGCCGGCGCGCCGTAGGCCAGCTTCGGACCCTCGCCGGCGTTGTTCTGGTAGCTCCAGGCGAACCCGGGCGCGACCGGGCGTGAAACACAGCTGCCCAGGGCGAGGGCCGCCATCGCGCAGAGAATCGACACAGTCCGGGGCATTCGCGCCTCCTTCCCGCTGGAGGAAACGCGCAACGCCCCGTCCGGTTCAGAAGGGGGTGAAGCGCTCGACCACGGCCTGGCCGGCCGGCGTGCGCTGGACCCGGCTGATGTCGCCCCGGCCGCCGTAGGCGATGCGGGCCTCGGCGATCTGGGTGTGCTTGACGGTATTGGCCGCTGAGATGTCTTCCGGACGCACGATGCCCGAGACGGTCAGCCGGCGCAGTTCGCCGTTGGTCATCACCTCCTGGGTGCCCTGGATGATCAGGTTGCCGTTGGGCAGGACCCCGGTGACGACGGCCGCGACGGTCAGGCTGATCTTCTCCGAGCGGGTCACCGCCCCGGCGCCGGCCTTGTTGCTGGTCGAGCCGGTCTCGATCATCGCCGAGGGGTCGAAGCCGCCCGGCAGGATCTTGCCCAGCGAGCTTTCCAGCCCGAACAGGTGCGGCACGCCCATGGTCTGGCCGGCGGTGCGCGAGGTGGTGGTGTTGTTCTGCGTGCGAGCGGAATCGTCGATGTCGATCTGCACCGTCAGGATGTCGCCGACGCGCGAGGCGCGCTGGTCGACGAAGAAGGCCCGGGCTCCGGCCCGCCACAGGGAATTGGCGCTGGCCGGCTGGGCGCTGACCGTCTGGGGCGTCAGCACGGCCTGCTGCTGGGGCACGAGGGCGGCGGGGTAGCCGATCGGCGCCAGTTCCGGCCCGCTGACCGCTTCCTTGACGGTGGAACAGGCGGCGAGCGGCGCGAAGGCGAGAACGGCGAGGGTGGCGAGACGCATGGAATGAATCCTCTAGCGGGCGGCGTACTGGGCGGCGCCGGCGGCCTTCAGCCGCTGCGCATCGGGACCGGTCACGGCCTGTCCGGGGGCGGTCGCGACCGCCTCGATGATTTTCTTCGAGGCGGGATTCTGGACGTTGAAACTCTGGCCGACGGCGGCGGCGGCCAGCGCCTTGGCCTGCAGGGTCAGGCTGATGCCGTTGTCGGACCAGGTCACCTGGACTGTGTCGCCGGGCTTGATAACCTGCTGGGCGACGACATCGCGCAGGGCGACGACCGCGCCCTCGCGCAGCGGACGCCGGGCGGTCATGCCGATGACGGCGTCGGCGTCGCGCGGCGTGTCGGCGGGAGCGCCGGCGACCTTGGTCCAGGCCATGTC
>DAORNX010000147.1:0-5967 GCA_035441225.1 Caulobacter sp. | reverse complement strand
CAGCCCGTTGCGGGTCGCGATCGATCGCAGGGCCACGGCCCGGGGAAGGGCGTCCGGTGCGCCGAAGGGCCGGTAGACGACCCCCGCGCCAGGCGGCAGCCGGGCCGCCACCCCGCCGGGATCGGGCGTCCGCGCGGGATCGGTGACGAACAGCAGGCGCGGCAGGGGCTTTTCGCTGGCGAAACGGGGCCTTAAGGACGCCGCAAGGGCCGACAGCCGCTGGAGATCGTCACTTGCCGTCATCCGAAGTCGCCGCCGCGCGCCTTTCCGTGTTGGGTCGCATCGCCGACGCCGCCCGTCGCGCCGGTCGTGACCCTGACGATGTGACTCTGGTCGCGGTCTCCAAGCAACAGCCTGACGACCGGATCGAGGCCATGCTGGCCGCCGGACAGCGGATATTCGGCGAGAACCGGGTGCAGGAGGCCCAGGGGCGCTGGGCCGGCCGCCGGGAGGGCCTCGAGCTGCGGCTTATCGGCCCCCTGCAGACCAACAAGGTGCGTGAGGCGGTGGCGCTGTTTGATGTCATCGAGACGGTCGACCGGGAGAAGCTCGCCCGGGCCCTGGCCGCCGAGATCGCGCGCTCCGGCCGCGCCCCGCGCCTCTATGTCCAGGTCAATACCGGCGAGGAGCCGCAGAAGGCCGGGGTGGCGCCCGGCGCGGCCGACGCCTTCCTGCGCCTGTGCCGTGACCTTGGCCTGACCATCGAGGGGCTGATGTGCATCCCGCCGGAGGGCGAGCCGCCGACGGCGCACTTCACGCTGCTGGGGCGGATCGCCGCCCGCAACGGCCTCCACCGCCTGTCCATGGGCATGAGCGCCGACTACGAGCTGGCGGTAGCCTGCGGCGCGACCAGCGTAAGGGTTGGCTCGGCCCTGTTTGGCGGCCGGATGCCGCGCTGAGGGTCGCGCTCGCCTCGGGGAGACCCTATCTGTGCGGTGAAAGCCCTCCGGCGGTTGGCCTCAGGGGCCGAAGCGGTGCATGGTCCCCTCATGGTTCAACGCAAGACCCTCCTGATCGTCGACGACGACGCCGATCTTCGCGGCGCCCTGGCCGAGCAGCTCCAGCTCCACGAGGAATTCGCCGTCGTCCAGGCCGAGACCGCCGGGGAGGGCGCCCGTCTCGGCAAGGAAGCCCGGCCGGACCTGATTCTGCTCGACGTCGACCTGCCGGACATGGATGGCCGTGAGGCCTGCCGGCTGATGCGCAAGGGCGGGGTGACCAGCCCGATCATCATGCTGACCGCCGCGGCCAGCGACGCGGACACCATTCTGGGTCTCGATTCCGGAGCCAACGGCTATCTGACCAAGCCCTTCCGCTTCGGCGTGCTGCTGGCCCACATCCGCAGCCAGCTGCGCAGCCACGAAGCCTCCGAGGACGCGGTTTTCCGCATCGGGCCCTATGAGTTCCGGCCCGCCTCGAAGCTGCTGGTCGACGACAAGGGCAAGAAGGTCCGGTTGACCGAGAAGGAAACCAACATCCTCAAGTACCTCTATCGCTCGGGATCCAAGGCGGTTTCCCGTGAAGAGCTGCTGACCGAGGTGTGGGGCTACAACGCCGGGGTCACCACGCACACGCTGGAGACCCATGTCTACCGGTTGCGGCAGAAGATCGAGCCCGACCCGGCCAACGCCCGGCTGCTGTTGACCGAGGCCGGTGGCTATCGTCTGCAACCTTAGTTGACACACAACTAAGTCTACCTAGTCTAGCTCCGCACACAGTTGCCGGATTCAGGCCAGGTCATGAGCAAATACGCCCCTTTGACGACCCATCTGGCGTCCCTGGGCGTCGCCGAGGCGCCGATGACCTTTGCCGAGATAGAGGCGGTCACCGGCCATGCCCTGCCGGCATCGAAGCGCTATCCGGCCTGGTGGAGCAACAATCCGTCCAACAATGTCATGACCCGGGCCTGGCTGGCGGCCGGCTACCAGACCGAACGGGTGGACATCGCGGGCGAGCGGCTGGTGTTTCGGCGGATTTCCGCGGCCTCCGGGGCCTGGCCGGAGGTTACGCCTTCCGCGCCGGTCCGCGACGGGACGCTGCTGGAGCGAATCCGCGCGCGGCTGGGCGGGACGGTGACCATCACGCCGGGCGCCGACCTGACGGCGCCGGCCGGCGAGATCTGGGATGCCGAACGGTGAAGCCCTCGCCGATCCTGCTGGACACCTGCGCGGCGGTCTGGGCGGCCGAACCGGACGGCCTGTCGGCCTCGGCCCAGGCGGCTCTCGCCGAGGCCGACGCGGCGGGGGTCGCCGTCTACGTCTCGCCGATCACGGCCTGGGAGCTGGGCATGCTGGTGTCACGCGGCCGGGTGGCGCTGCTGGAGCCGCCGATGCGCTGGTTTTCCGGCCTGCTCGAGGCCGGGGTCCAGCTGGCCGATCTCGACCTGTCGACGCTGGTGGACTCCTCGTTCCTGCCCCAGTCGCGGCTGCGCGATCCGGCCGACCGGATCATCACCGCCACGGCCCGGGCCATGGGCTGCCGGATCATGACCCGCGACCGGCCGATCCTCGCCTATGCGGCCGCCGGCCATGTCCAGGCGATCGCCTGCTGATCAGACCATGAAGTCGGCCGTCACCGGGGCGTGATCGCTCGGCCGGTCCCAGCCCCGGACCGTATCGTGGATCTGGCTGACCGCCTTGCCGGTGTGGAAGGCGGCCTGGCGCAGCCCGGGAGTGGCCAGGATGTGGTCCAGTCGCAGGCCGCGGTTGGAGGCGCGGAAGTCGGCCGCGCGGTAGCTCCACCAGCTGGCCAGCTTCTCCGGCTCCGGCGTCGCCGCGCGGGTCAGGTCGATGAAGCCCAGCGAGTCGGTCAGCGCCTTCATGGCCTCGACCTCAACGGGGGTATGGCTGACGATCTTCGACATGTAGCGGTGGTTCCAGACGTCGAACTCGCCGGGCGCGACGTTGAGGTCGCCGGTGACCACCAGCGGCGCCTTCGGGTCGCGGCGGCGCATCTCGGCGGTGAGGCGGCCGAAGAAGTCCAGCTTGTGGGCGAACTTGGGGTTCGCCAGCGGGTCTGGGGTGTCGCCGCCGGCCGGGATGTAGAAGTTCTGGATCTCGATGCCGGCGACAACCGCCCCGACGCAGCGGGCGTGGCCCTCGCGACAGACGTCGAGCGGCGGGGCGTCCGTTATCGGCAACCGCGAGGCGATCGCCACGCCGTGCCAGCCCTTCTGGCCGGCGACGCGGAAATCGGTGAAGCCCAGCGCCTCGAACATTTCGCGTGGAAACTCGCCGGTCTGGCACTTGATCTCCTGCAGACACAGGACGTCGGGCGCGACCTCGTCGACCATGCGGCCGATCAGGTCGCCGCGCGGGCGGACGGAGTTGATGTTCCAGGTGGCGAGACGCAGGCGCATGGACGGCAGATAGGCTGTTTCGGCGGAAAGAAAAACGCCCGGACGCGCGAGCGCCCGGGCGTGAAAAGGTGGTCTCTCATGCCGCCGCCGGGAGGGGATAGGTTCCGGCACGGTATCGCACGGCTGCGCGAGGTCGGGCGCGCAATCGCCATGAGTGATATTATCGCAACTTGTGGACCGAAACGTCAATCGGGAATCGCAAGTCAGTTGCCTGTTGCGAATGTGTCACAATCGATCAGCGCTGCGTCGCCGGCCGCGGGAAGGGCGCGCGGAACAGGCCCGGGTCGAGATCGCCGGCCCGCACCAGGCTGGTCAGCCTGACGCGCGTCTCGGCGTTGCGGGCGTCGGTGATCGTCCAGCCGAGAAGCTGCATCGGACTGTCGGCGAAGGTCAGGACGATCTGTCCACGGGTCTTGCCGGCCCGGTCCTGGGCGGTGATCTCGAAACCGTCGGCCAGGCGCGTCACCCGGCTGACCGTCACGCCGCGATCGAGGCGGATCTCGTCGGCGAGAAACAGCTTCAGCGGTGTCTGGCTGAGGAAATAGCGATTGACGGTCTTGAGCCGCTTGTCAGCCACCGACACCACCTTGCCGTCGGACACGACCAGCAGGCTGGAGGGGGCGTCGTATTCAAAGCGGGCCCGGCCCGGACGCTGCAGGTACAGCACGCCCTGGCTGACCGAGCCGCGCGGGTCGGTCTGGACGAAGCGGCCGCGGGCCGACGGCAGGCCCTGCAGGTAGCTGACGGCCTTGTCGACCAGTCCCTGGTCGGCCGGCGTCAGCGCCAGCGCCGGGACCGGCAACATCAGGGCCGGGGCGGCGATCAGCAGGGCGCGGCGGGTCGGTTTGATGTCCATGATTCCCGTCTAGCAGGGCGGAACGGCGATTTCAGGGCAGGACTCCCTACGGGGGAGGCCCCACCAGGATCTCGCGCTTGCCGGCGTGATTGGCGGGACCGACAACGCCCTCCTGTTCCATCCGTTCCATCAGCGAGGCGGCGCGGTTGTAGCCGATCTGCAGTCGCCGCTGGATGTAGCTGGTCGAGGCCTTGCCGTCGCGGGTGACCACGGCCACGGCCTTGTCGTACAGCCCGCCGTCGCCGGCCCCGTTCTCGTCGCCGAAGGCCAGGCCGCCCTGGCCTTCATCGGCGTCGTCGTCGGCGCCGGCGGTGACTTCGTCGAGATACTGCGGCTGGCCCTGCTCCCGCAGGAACCTGGCCACCGCCGCGACCTCCTCGTCGGCGACGAACGGGCCGTGCAGGCGGATCAGCCGGCCGCCCGAGCCGCCGGCCATGTAGAGCATGTCGCCCTGGCCCAGCAGCTGCTCGCCGCCCTGCTCGCCAAGGATGGTGCGGCTGTCGATGCGCGAGGTGACCTGGAAGCTGATGCGGGTCGGGAAGTTGGCCTTGATGGTGCCGGTGATCACGTCCACCGACGGCCGCTGGGTGGCCATGATCAGGTGGATGCCGGCGGCGCGGGCCATCTGGGCCAGCCGCTGCACGGCGCCCTCGATATCCTTGCCGGCGACCATCATCAGGTCGGCCACCTCGTCGATGACCACGACCAGATAGGGCATGTGCTCGGGGCGGATCTTCTCGCTCTCGAAGATCGGCCGGCCGGCGTCGTCGAAGCCCGTCTGGACGGTGCGCTCGAAGTGCTCGCCCTTGTCGATCGCCTCCCTGGCCCGCTCGTTGTAGGCGGCGATGCCCCGCACGCCGATCTTGGCCATGCGGCGGTAGCGGTCCTCCATCTCGCGCACGGTCCACTTCAGCGCGACGATGGCCTTCTTCGAGTCGGTCACCACCGGCGCCAGCAGGTGGGGGATCCCGTCGTAGACGCTCAGCTCGAGCATCTTCGGGTCGATCATGATGAAGCGGCACTGCTCGGGCGGCAGGCGGTAGAGGATCGACAGGATCATGGCGTTGACCCCGACCGACTTGCCCGAGCCGGTGGTCCCGGCGATCAGCAGGTGGGGCATCTTGGCCAGGTCGGCGATGTAGGGCTCGCCGCCGATCGTCTCGCCGAGCGCCATCGGCAGGGTCTGGGACTGTTTCTCGTAGTCGGCGCTGGCCAGAAGGTCGCGCAGATAGACCGTCTCCCGCCGGGCGTTGGGTAGTTCCAGGGCGATGGCGTTGCGGCCCTGGACCACCGAGACGCGGCAGGCGGCCACGCCCATCGAGCGGGCGATGTCGTCCGACAGGGCCACCACCCGCGCGTGCTTGACGCCCGGCGCCGGGGCCAATTCGTAGAGGGTCACGACCGGGCCCGGACGGATCTGGTCGATGACGCCGCGCACGCCGAACTCCGCCAGCACGCTCTCCAGCAGCCGGGCGTTCTGGCGCAGGCCTTCCTCGTCGAAGTTGCCGGCCCGCGGCTTCGGCTTGGCCAGCATGGCCAGCTCGGGCAGGGCGAAGCCGCCGGGCTGGACGAAATCAAAGGTTTTCTGCTGCTCGCGGACCTCGCGGCCGCTGTTGCGGGGCGCGGCCTTGGGCGGCTTGTTCGACGACAGCGCCTACGCTGAATTCCTCAAGCCGCTGTCGCTGGCCTTGCGCGCCGCGGCGGGAGAGGAGACGCTCGAGTCTGTGCCGGCGGAGGTAGCGACGCTGGCCGG
>DAORNX010000146.1:0-5995 GCA_035441225.1 Caulobacter sp. | reverse complement strand
GCCGCCGTCCAGTCGCGCGCCGCCTCGCCGCCACGCGGCCAGGACAGCACCAGCAACCCGGCGCTGGCCAGCAGCACCCCGCCCCAGCCGCCGGCGCTCAGATGGTCTCCGAAGAACAGCAGCCCCAGGAGCGCCGCGAACGGGAGGCCGCTCTGCTGGAAGGCCGTGCCGAGAGCGAAGCTCGAGCGGTGCATGGCCGTCAGCAGGGCTGCGGTGGCCCCCAGCTGCATCGCCCCGCCGAGCGCCGCCCAGGCCAGGGTGACGGGCGTCACCTCAAGCCGGGCCGGTAGGAGGAGCAGGGCGACGCTCGAGAACAGGATGCTGAATGGCAGGCCGAACAGGAACCGAACCAGAGTCGCGCCCCAGGGCCCCGCCCCGCCCAGAAGGCTGCGTTGGGCCGCGTTGCGCGCGACCTGGAAGGCCGCGGCCGCGACGGTGACGGGGATCCAGAGCACGGAAGCGGGCTAGAATCCGCTGGCGATCGCCGTGTCGGGCCGCCCCTTTTCCTTGCGGGAGAAGAGGTTGTTCAGCGCGTTGACATAGGCCTTGGCGCTGGCGGTGAGCGTGTCCGTGTCCGCGGCCTGGCCGGTGGCGATGCGGCCGTCCTCTTCCAGACGCACCGAGACCTGGGCCTGGGCGTCGGTGCCCTCGGTGACCGCATGCACCTGGAACAGGCGCAGCGCCGCCTTGTGCGGCACGATCTCGTGGATCGCGTTGAACACCGCGTCGACCGGACCGTCGCCGCTGGCCTCGGCCTTCTTCTCCACGTCGTCGACGGCCAGGGTCAGCTCGGCGGACTGCCCCTCCGTGCCGGCCACGACGCGCAGATGCACGACGCGGATGCGTTCGGAGCCACGGGCCAGGGCGTCGTCGACCAGGGCGATCAGGTCGTCGTCGAAGACGTGCTTCTTCTTGTCGGCCAGCTCCTTGAACCGGACGAAGGCCTCGTTGAGGGCGTTCTGGCCCAGGTCGTAGCCCAGGGCCTTGAGCTTCTCGCGGAAGGCGTGACGGCCCGAGTGCTTGCCCATGACCAGGTTGGTGGCGCCCTGCCCCACGTCCTCCGGCCGCATGATTTCGTAGGTCTCGGCGTTCTTGAGCATGCCATCCTGATGGATGCCGCTCTCGTGCGCGAAGGCGTTCTTGCCGACGATGGCCTTGTTGAACTGCACCGGGAAGCCGGTGATGGCCGAGACGTAGCGGCTGGCGCGGGTGATGTGCACCGGGTCGACCTGGCTGTCGAAGCCGAGGGTCTCGCCACGCACCTTCAGGGCCATGACGATCTCTTCCAGCGCGGCGTTGCCGGCGCGTTCGCCGATGCCGTTGATGGCGCATTCGACCTGGCGCGCCCCGCCCTGCACGGCCGCGATCGAGTTGGCCACGGCCAGGCCCAGATCGTTGTGGCAGTGGGCCGAGAAGATCGCCCTGTCAGAGTCCGGCACGTTCAGGATCACATTCCTGAACATTGCGGCGTACTCTTCGGGGAAGCTGTAGCCGACCGTGTCGGGCAGGTTGATCGTGCGGGCCCCGGCGCGGATCGCGGCGTCGACGCAGCGGTAGAGGAACTCCGGCTCGGTGCGGGTCGCGTCCTGGGCCGACCACTCGACGTCGTCGCACAGGTTGCGGGCGCGGGTGACCGACTGGACCACCGCCTCCAGCACCTCGTCCTGCGACAGCTTGAGAATGTAGTCGCGATGCTGCGGGCTGGTGGAGATGAAGGTGTGGATCCGCCCGCGCCTGGCCGGACGGATCGCCTCGGCGCAGCGGTCGATGTCGGCGGCGGCCGCCCTGGCCAGGCCGCAGACGGTGCTCTCGGTGACGATCTGGGCGATGGCGCGGACGGCCTCGAAGTCGCCATTGGAGGCGATCGGGAAGCCGGCCTCGATCACGTCGACGCCCATCTCCTCGAGGATCTTGGCCAGTTCGAGCTTCTCGTCGTGGCTCATCGAGGCGCCGGGCGACTGCTCGCCGTCGCGCATGGTGGTGTCGAAGATGATGACGCGGTCGCGCGAGGCGGCGGTTACGGGGGCGGTCATGGGTCTACTCTGCAAAGGTCGGATGCCGGGATCAGGGTGCGGATCGAATAAGCCCCTGAGCGCCAGGCCGCGGTCGAGCGGTCAGGCGGACGCCCAGGGGCGGCTAAGCCCCAGCGCGAGTAGAAGCAGATCGGCGCGATCTCGTTGCATGATTTCTGGATAACGGAATCCGGCGATTCAAGCAACAGTCTTGCGCCAGAGCGGCTCGACAGCCCCCTCGTCGGCAAGAACCTTCCGCACGGCCGGGCGCTCGGCCATCCGTCGGCGGTGCGCCTCGACCTTCGGCCAGCGGGCCGGGTCGACCCCGTCCTCCTCCAGCCAGCGCGCCAGGGTGAACAGGTAGGGATCGCAGATGCCGTAGGCCTCGCCCATCACCCAGGGGCCGAGCAACCCGTCGCGCTCGATCAGGTCGAAGCAGTCGCCGATGACTTGCGGGACCTTGGCCTTCATGGCCGCGATGGCTGCCGGGTCGTCGGCCCAGCGGTAGCCGCGCACGCCGTGGGCGTGGGCCGGATGCACGGTGCTGGCGAGGAACAGGTTGAAACCCTGCACCCGGGCGAACGCCAGCGGATCGTCGACGGGGGCCAGGCCTGCCGCCGGGAACCGCTGGGCGATGAAGGCCAGGATGGCCGCGTTCTCGACCAGCGCCACGCCATCGACCACCAGCACCGGGACCCGGCCCAGCGGATTGAGCGCCAGATAGTCGTCGCTCCGCTGCTGGCCGGCCCGCAGGTCGACCCGCACAGCACGATAGTCGGCCCCCGCCTCCTCCAGCGCGATATGGCTGGCGAGAGAGCAGGAGCCCGGGAAGTAGTGCAGCGTCATCATGACGCCGCAGGCTACTCCGGTCGTGTGACGATCGGGAAGGCCCCCGCCGGCTTGTCGAACCAGCCGACCAGCTTCTGCAGCGCGAACGGATTGCCGGCGATCTTCGCCTCGCCCGACGCGACCTTCGGCGCCAGCGGGGCGCCGGTGAACAGCGACTGCATCAGCAGGCCGCGCGGCAGGGTCAGGGTCGCGTCGGCCTTGACGCCCTCCGGCGCCGTTTCGGCCGTCAGCACGCCATGCCGCACCTGCAGGAGGTAGCGCTCGTTCCGGTCGGTGAACACGAACAGGATGCGAAGTTCGGCGTCGCCGGCCTTCGCCGGATCCAGCCGCACCGCCAGCAGATCGAAGATCATCGGCGACGGCAGGTTGGCGATCATGTCGGTCGACCCGGCCGCCAGGGCCGGCTTGATCCCGCCTCGCAGTTCGTCGGCGCCGGTCAGGTACATGTTGCGCCACAGCGCGCTCTCGGCCTGGTAGCCCATCTGGTCGTAAGTCCTGGCCAGGGCCTCCTTCGCCGCGGCGTCGCCGGGCGTGGACAGCACGAGGTTGTTGAGCAGGGTCGCCGCCCAGCGGTAG
The DNA here is from genome assembly GCA_035441225.1 of Caulobacter sp. Classification (GTDB taxonomy): domain Bacteria; phylum Pseudomonadota; class Alphaproteobacteria; order Caulobacterales; family Caulobacteraceae; genus Caulobacter. Next base: position 2,558 of record DAORNX010000146.1, on the reverse strand, counting down.
TCGCCCTTGTCGTAGGCGGCCTGGGCCAGGGCGCGGACCTTGTCGGCCCCGCCCATGGCCTCGACATAGCGCCCGGCCTCGTCGGCCGGCGGCAGCACGGCCAGATGCGCGGGATTGGCGTCATACCAGCCCATGTAGCGCTGATAGACCGCCCGGCTGTTGAAGCTCATGTTGCCGTAGTAGCCGCGGTTGAACCATTCGCGGGCCAGGGCCGGCGGCAGGGCGATGCGGTTGGCGATCTCCTCGCCGACATAGCCCTGGTTCATCAGCCGCACCGTCTGGTCATGCAGGTATTTGTAGGCGTCGCGATGGTCGGCGAGGAAGTCGCGCACGACCTCGCCGCCGAAGCGTGGCCAGCCGTGGCTGGTGAACATCACGTCCGTGCGGTCGCCGAACAGCCGGATCGACTCCGACAGATAGGCGGCCCAGGCGCGCGAATCCCTCACCAGCGCCCCGCGCGGCGTCAGCACGTTGTGCATGGTGACATTGGCGTTCTCGGCCATGCACAGGATGCGCAGGTCGGGGAAGTAGAGGTTCATCTCGGCCGGCGCCTCGGTGCCGGGCGTGATCTGGAACTCGATCTTCACCCCGTCGACGACCAGGGTCTGGCCCGTGTGGTCGATGCTGACGGTCGGCGCGATCAGGGTGATGGTCCCCTTGGACACGGCCTTGCCGATGCCGGAGTTGACCAGGCCCTCGGGCCCGGCGGTCAGGCCGAGGCCGAACTGGTAGGTGGCCCGGCGGCTCATCGCCACGCCGGCGATCACGTTCTCGCTGACCGCCTCCTCGAGGAAGCCCTGCGGCGCGATGACCTGCACCTTGCCGGCGTCGACGTCGGCCTGGCTGATGACGCCCTTGACCCCGCCGAAGTGGTCGGTGTGGCTGTGGGTATAGATGACCGCCACGATCGGCCGGGCGCCGAGCTTCTCGGTCACCAGGGCGTAGGCCGCCTTCGCCACCTCGGCCGTGGTCAGCGGGTCGATGACGATCCAGCCGGTCTCGCCCTTGATGAAGGTGATGTTCGAGAGGTCGAAGCCGCGCACCTGCCAGATCGTGTCGCTGACCTGGAACAGGCCGCTCTTCGCCAGCAGCTGGGCGTGCCGCCACAGGCTGGGATTGACGGTGTCGGGCGCATCGCCCTGGAGGAAGTCGTAGGCCGACAGGTCCCAGACCACGGCGCCGTCGGCGCGGTGGATCACCGGATCGGCCAGGGTTCCCAGATAGCCGCGCGAGGCGAAGTCGAAGTCCTGGCGATCCTCGAACGGCAGGGTCTTCTTCAGCGCGGCCTGGGCCTTGACCGTGGCGGCCGAGGGGGCGTCCGCGGCGACGGCGGGGCCGGCCAGGACGAGGAACGCCGTAACGGCGGCGAGCAGTCTGCGCATGGAATCCTCCCGGATCATCGATTGTGTCCGGTGGTAGCGGATCGGTGACGAATGACTGTCACCGCCGTTACAATTATTCCCCGGCGGCATCCTCGCGTTCGGCCGCGTCCTCGCGGCGACGAAGCCAGCCGCGCGCCACCCAGGCCCCGCCGACCCAGATCACCGCCGCCAGGGCGATCAGAACGATGTGCTGCAGCCCGCCGCTCTTGAGGAACTGCACCGCCGAATTGCCGGCGAAGGCGGTCAGGGCGATCTTGGGAATGATGCCGATGGCCGTGCCCCCGACGAAATCGCGGAAGCGCATGCGCGCCACGCCGGCGGCCATGTTGACGATGATGAACGGCGCGGCCGGCACCAGCCGCACGATCAGGCTGGCCATGAAGCCGTTGCGCCGGATCAGCTTCATGAATCGGCCAAGCCCCTCGCTGGCCACGTCGCGGATCAGCCGCGCGCCGAACGCCCGCCCCAGCCAGAAGCCGATCGACGAGGACACCAGGGTGCCGATCCAGCTGTAGGTCAGGCCGGTCCAGGGTCCGAAGGCGACCACGGCGGCGGCGATCAGCACGAACTGCGGCACCCCGATGAAGGCCAGCACGGCGAAGGCGCTGATGGCCACCGGCAGCGCCCAGGGCCCCTGGGCGGCGCTGAGCCAGTGCTCCACCGTCGCCTCGCCGTTCAGGCCCAGCAGCGGCGCGGCGAACAGGAACACCGTGCCCACGCCGCCGAACAGCAGGAAGGCGACGACCACGGTCCGCCACGCCCGGGCGTCCATGTTCATGAGAAACTCGAAGGCGCGCTTCATCGCCAAGGCCTCGCCGATCAGGTCGGGAGGGTCAAGCAGGATCACGGCGCATTCGCGGCGGGCGCCCGGCGCGGTCGACGCCCGCGCCACGGGCAGATGACGCGCGCCGCCCCAGATCGGGCGCCCCGGCCATTGACCCCTGTCACGCGCCTGAAACGGTCAGCGGTGACACTCACCGCCGCGCGCGGCCGGAGACACGGATGAAGACTATTGTCGTGACATCGAGAAAGGGCGGTGTCGGCAAGACGACGGTGGCGGTCAACATGGCCCTGGCGGCCTTCGGCGGCGGCGCCCGGGTGCTGCTGGCCGACACCGATCCGCAGCGCTCGGCGACCGACGCCCTGAAGGCGCGCGCGCGCCCTGGCCCGGCCCTG
>DAORNX010000145.1:0-6023 GCA_035441225.1 Caulobacter sp. | reverse complement strand
TCGCCCACCGTCGCTACGCCGAGCGGCATGGCCTGCCGCGGACCATCGACGCGCTGACGGGCCATCCGCTGATCGGCTTCGACCGCGACGACATGGCCCGCCGCTCGATCGCCGCGGACGGTCCGATGGTCAGCCGCGACGCCTTCGCGTTCCGGTGTGACAGCGACCTTGCCCAGCTGGCCGCGCTGCGCGCCGGATTCGGCATCGGCGGCTGCCAGGTCGGCATCGCCGCCGACGACGCCGACCTGCTGCCGGTGCTGCCCGACCAGGTCCGGTTCGAGCTGGAAATGTGGCTGGCCATGCACGAGGACCTGCGGCCGGTCGCCCGGGTGCGGGCGATGTACGATCATCTGGCCACCGAACTGGCCGCCTACGCGCGCCGCCGTTAACCCCCGACTCAGGTCTCCGAAACCCGGTCTTTACCGGCCCGTGTTTCAATCCGGGTCAACAAGAGCGGCGCTCCATGTCGGGCGCACGCCGGTACGGTGGGTGATCTTCATATGACCAAAACGGTCCTGGTCGTCGACGACGACCCGACGCAAAGGCGTCTGATCCAGGCGGTGCTGGAACGCGAGGGCTTCGCCGTCGCCCAGGCCGAGGACGGTGACAGCGCGCTCAAGCACCTGGCCATGGGCCAGCCCGCGGACGTGGTGCTGCTCGACCTGCAGATGCCCGGACTCAACGGCCAGGACGCGCTCAAGGAGATGCGCGCCCGCGGCCACATGCAGCCGGTGATCGTGCTGACCGCCGGCGGCGGGGTCGAGACGGTGGTCAAGGCGATGCAGGCCGGGGCCGGCGACTTCTTCGTCAAGCCGGCCAGCCCCGAGCGGATCATCGTCTCGATCCGCAACGTGCTGTCGATGGGCGAGATGCGCACCGAGGTCGACCGCCTGAAGAAGCATGCGTCGGGCCGCACCACCTTCGCAGACCTGATCGGCGACAGCGCGCCGATGCAGATGGTCAAGCGGCTGGGCGAGCGGGCGGCCCGCTCCTCGATCCCGATCCTGATCACCGGCGAGAGCGGCGTGGGCAAGGAAGTCATCGCCCGCGCGGTGCACGGCGCCAGCGACCGGGCCGGCAAGCCGTTCGTGGCGGTGAACTGCGGGGCGATCCCCGAGAACCTCGTGGAATCGATCCTGTTCGGCCACGAAAAGGGGAGCTTCACCGGCGCGTCGGAAAAGCACCTGGGCAAGTTCCGCGAGGCGGACGGCGGGACCCTGTTCCTCGACGAGGTCGGGGAGCTGCCGCTGGACATGCAGGTCAAGCTGCTGCGGGCGCTGCAGGAGAGCGAGATCGACCCGATCGGGGCCAAGCGGTCGGTGCGGGTCAATGTGCGCATCGTCTCGGCGACCAATCGCGACCTGAGCAACGCCGTGGCCGAGGGACGCTTCCGCGAGGACCTGTTCTACCGGCTCAACGTCTATCCGATCGAGGCCCCGTCCCTGCGCGAGCGCCGCGAGGACATCCCGGCCCTGATCGAGCACTTCATCGCCCGGTTCAATGTCGAGGAGGGCAAGCGCGTCATGGGCGCCTCGCCCGAGACCCTGGCCATCCTCAGCGGCTTCGACTGGCCCGGCAACGTCCGCCAGCTGGAGAACGCGGTCTATCGCGCCATCGTGCTGTCCGACTCGCCGCACCTGCAGCCGCACGACTTCCCGGCCATCTCGGGGGTCAAGGTCGCGCCGGAGGCCTGGTCCCAGCCCGTCGACCCGCCGACGGCCCAGCAACTGATCGCCGAGATCAGCAAGGACGCGCCGGTGCGCATCCTCGACGGCCGCGGCCATGTCCGCCCGCTGGAGGAGGTCGAGCGCGACCTGATCCAGCTGGCGATCGAAATCTACGCCGGCCACATGAGCGAGGTCGCCCGCCGCCTGGGCATCGGTCGCTCGACCCTCTACCGCAAGGTCCGCGAACAGGGTCTCGACGTCGAGGGCGGCATGGAGGAGGCCGGCTGATGGCCCGTCGCGTGAACATTCGTCCGCCCCAGCCTCGTGATGCGCGGCTGAAGACCCTGATGCGCCGGATGAAGCTGGCGGCGGCCCGGGTGACTGTCCTGCCGGCGGCGGCGGCCGTCTAGCAACCCCCGCAATTCCCGCGGCGTATCCGTTCGGGGGCCTTGCCTCCCGTGGCGGAAATCGCGCTGACTGGCGGGATGGAAACGGCTGTGGATCTGGCGGCGCTGGCCGCCTGGATGGACGGGCAGGGCCTGGGCGCGGGCCCGGTCGAGGACGCGACGCTGCTGGCCGGCGGTACGCAGAACATCCTGCTGAAGTTCAGCCGCGCGGGACGGAGCTACGTGCTGCGCCGCCCGCCGGTTCATCTGCGGGCCAATTCCAACGAGACGATGCGGCGCGAGGCGCGGGTGCTGGCGGCGATCGCCGGGACCGACGTGCCGCATCCGGGCCTGATCGCGGCCTGCGGCGACGAGACCGTGCTGGGCGCGGCCTTCTACCTGATGGAGCCGGTCGACGGCTTCAACCCGACCACCGGCCTGGAACCGCTGCACGCCGGGTCGGAGACGATCCGTCGACGCATGGGCCTGTCGCTGGTCGAGGGCATCGCCGCCCTCGGCGCGCTCGACTATCGCGCCCGAGGCCTCGAGGGGCTCGGCAAGCCCGACAACTACCTTGAGCGGCAGGTCGCGCGCTGGAAGGCGCAGCTGGAGTCCTACGGGGAGTTCGACGGCTGGACCGGGCCCGGCGAAATCCCCGGCGTCGACCGGGTCGGGGCCTGGCTGGACGCGCACCGGCCGGCCGGTTTCCAGGCCGGGATCATCCATGGCGACTACCACCTGGCCAATGTCATGTACCGCCATGACAGCGGCGACCTGGCCGCCATCGTCGACTGGGAGCTGACCACCATCGGCGATCCCCTGCTCGACCTGGGCTGGCTGCTGGCCACCTGGCCGGAAGGCGATGACCCCGATCCGGCCAATGTCTCGGTAAGGCCGTGGAAGGGTTTCCCGACCGCCGCCGAGCTGGTCGAGCACTACCGGGCGCGCACGACACGGGATCTGGCGGCGATCCACTGGTACGGCGTGCTGGCCTGCTACAAGCTGGGCATCATCCTCGAGGGCACCCACGCCCGGGCCTGCGCGGGCAAGGCGCCTGTCGCCACAGGGGACCGCCTGCACGCCCAGACCATCGGCCTGTTCGAGCGGGCGCTGCGCTGGATCGGGTGAGCGGCGGCCCGGTCAGGGCCGCCGGGGTGTGACGGTCAGAAGCGTGTCATCCCGCGCGCCCAGCGAGCCCCTGCAGGCCATGGGCCGGTAGGCGAGATCGTAGCACAGGCGCACATCCATCAGCCGCCCGCCCTCGACCGTCTTGATGTAGACGCCGTCCCGCGGGATCCAGGGATTGGCCGCCACGAACGCATCCCGCAGGGCGCCCGCGGTCGCGGCCGATTCCGGGGTCGCGGGCGGACGCACCGCCCGCCAGAGAGCCGCCGCCTGGCCGAAATAGGCCTCCGGCGTCGTCCAGCCACAGGTTCCGTGCGCGGCCCATTCGTGTTGCTGCATCACGGTCGAGGGCGTCATGCAGGCGTTGGCCCGGACGGTGGCAGGGCTGATCGCGGGCGCCGGCCGGCAGTAGCGCGGATGGCGCCCGCCCTCGCCGTTGGGCCACAGGCCATGCAGCACGAAGCCGAAGGCGTTGTCCCGGCACTGGATCTCGTAGCCCGGCCGGTCGCCGTTGGCCCGGCAGTCTTCCGGGGCCCATGTCAGGGCCAGCATGTAGAAGGCGGTCGGCGCATCGGCGACGATCTCGTCGGCCGGCGGGTCGTAGGCCGCGGCGGGAGTGACCCTGGCCGGCAGCAGGCAGGCGGCGCCGGCGGCGGCCGGCGCGACGGATTCGGGAACGGCGCAGCCGGCGGCCAGCGTCAGCAGGACCGTAAGGACGGACCGGAGGATCATCCTGTCACTCCGGCTTGGCGGGCGGGGACCGGCGGCCGAAGGCCCCGCGTTTCATCGGCGACTTCTCTCCCCTGGCCTTGGCCGTGATCTCCTTGAGCTTCACGGTCTGCAGCACCGACAGGGCCTGGCCGGCGGCGCCCTTCTCGGGGTCGCCGAAGGCCCGGCCGTAGGTCTTCAGGCGATCCTCGACGCTGCCGAGGAATTCGCCCTCCCAGTCGGACAGGTCGACACCGGCCTTGTCGGCCGTGCGGCGCGCCCGCCTGAGGGCGTTCAGCGCGGCCCGCCTGGCCTGCGCCTTCAGATCTGGCGCGCCGCGCTTCAAGCTTCTCCGATCGCCGACATGTAGAGGTCGATCAACGCCTCTTCCTCCTGGCGCTTGGCCCGGTCCTGTTTGCGCAGACGCACCACCTTGCGGATGATCTTGACGTCGAAGCCGTTGCCCTTGGCCTCGGCGTAGACTTCCTTGAGGTCCGCCATCACCGCGGCCTTGTCCTCCTCCAGCCGCTCGATGCGCTCGAGAATGGTCTTGAGCTGCGTCTGGGCCGTGCTGTTGAGCACGTCGATGGTGGAGGCGTCGTCGGCCATGGGGAGAAGCTCTCACAGGACGGAGGGATCGGGAAGGCGGACGGTCTAGCCGCCCCGGGGTCAGGCCTCAAGCAGTCCGTGGCCGACCAGCAGCGAATTGAGGTGGGCCGGGTCCTCGAACCTGTGGACATGGAAGCCCAGCGCGCGCGCGGCGGCGATGTTGGCCGGCGAGTCGTCGATGAACAGCAGGTCTTCCGGGGCCATGCCGGCCCGCTCGCTGGCCAGGCGGAAGATGGCCGGATCGGGCTTGATCAGCCCCTCGTCGCCGGAAACCACGGTGTCGCGGAAATGGCCGAACGCCGGTGACAAGGCCTGGACGGCCGGCCAGCCCTCGCTGGGCATGTTGGTCAGGCCGAACTGCGGCACGCCGCGGGCGGCCAGGGCGTGGATGGCCGCCTCGGTGTCCGCGAACACCGGCCCGACCATCTCGACGAAGCGCTCGCCCCAGGCGCGGATTTCCGACTCCAGCTCGGGATGGCGGGCGATCAGCGGCGCGGCGTTGTCCCGGAACGACACACCCCGATCATGTTCGATGTGCCAGTCGAGCGTGCAGACAGACGAAAGGAACCGGTCGCAGGCGGCCGGTTCCTCGAAAATCTTCTCGTAGAGGCGCCGCGGGCTCCAGCCCACGACCACATTGCCGACGTCCCAGAGTACGCCCCGGGGCGTGCGCATGCTCAGCCCTGTTTGGCCTTGAAGCGCGGGTCGGTCTTGTTGATCACGTACAGCACGCCCTTGCGACGCACGAGCTTGCAGTCGCGGTGGCGGTTCTTCAGCGACTTGAGCGAGCTTCTGACCTTCATGACCGTCTACCGTTTGCGGGTGATCCGGGCGCGAAACGCGGCGCCGACGGAAACCCGGTTGTTCCAGAGCGGGCGGCTATAGGCGGCGACGGGTTTTGAGTCAATCCGCGCGCTTGAACCGCCAGACGCCCGTCTGGCCCCGGCGGTTGTACATCACCCCGCCGATCTGGCCCTCGCCGACCTGCCCGACATAGACGGCGAAACGGTCGTTGGCCTGCCACTCGATCAGGGCGCCGCGCTGGAGCCAGGTTCCGTTGGCGTAGGTGACGCCCCTGGAGACATATTCAACCGTGCAGTCGGGCCGCAGGTGCAGGGTCATCGGGTTGGCCGCCAGGCCCTGCCATTCGGAGGTTCCGGTCCAGCGGCTGTCGGCCAGGGATTCTCCGCCCGCCGGGTCGAAACAGCCCGGCTCCGCGGCGCCGGCCGTGCCCGCCAGGGCCATCAACACCGCCGAGACAGCCGCCGCGAGCACTGGACGCATGATCAGACCCCCACAATCCCTGGACGGATTATCCCGTGGCCGGCCGCATGCGGTCAATCTCGGCATGGTATTCGCAGGCTTGTGATTGAGGTGCAGCCCCGCACCCCTGTAGCGTGGCCCGATGGATCGTCGTTCATTTCTCGCCCTGATCGTCGCCGGCTGCGCCGACCCCTCGCTGGAGCCGTCGCTGGGGATCGCTTCGCCCGGCGCCCCGCCGGCGCCGGGCGCGCCCGTCACGCCCGCG
>DAORNX010000144.1:0-6025 GCA_035441225.1 Caulobacter sp. | reverse complement strand
GTGCAGGACGCCCTGACCCAGTGGTGGTACGGCCACAACGCGGTCGGCTTCTTCCTGACGGCCGGCTTCCTGGCCATGATGTACTACTTCGTGCCGAAGCGGATCGGCCGGCCGGTCTACAGCTACCGTCTGTCGATCGTGCACTTCTGGGCCCTGATCTTCATCTACATCTGGGCCGGGCCGCACCACCTCCACTACACGGCGCTGCCGCAGTGGGCGCAGACCCTCGGCATGACCTTCTCGATCATGCTGTGGATGCCCAGCTGGGGCGGCATGATCAACGGCCTGATGACCCTCTCGGGGGCGTGGGACAAGCTGCGCACCGACCCGGTCGTGCGGATGATGGTCGTGGCCATCGCCTTCTACGGCATGTCGACCTTCGAAGGTCCGGTGATGTCGATCCGGGCGGTCAACGCGCTCAGCCACTACACCGACTGGACCATCGGCCACGTGCACTCCGGCGCTCTTGGCTGGGTCGGCTTCATCACCTTCGGCGCCGTCTACTGCCTGGTGCCCTGGCTGTGGAAGAAGGACCGGCTCTACTCCGACAAGCTCGTCGAGTGGCACTTCTGGATCGCGACCACGGGCATCGTTCTCTACATCTGCGCGATGTGGGTCTCCGGCATCATGGAAGGCCTGATGTGGCGGGAATACACCCCGCAGGGCTTCCTCGCCTGGAGCTTCATCGAGACGGTCTCGGCCAAGCACGTCGAGAACATCATCCGCACCATCGGCGGCCTGATGTTCCTCACCGGCACGCTCATCATGATCTACAACCTGTGGCGCACGGTCCGGCTGCCGTCCGTCGAAACCAGCGACGCGCTCTCCGCGCCGCTCCCGGCAGCCGCTTGAGGACCGCGCCATGAGCATGTGGAAGCATCACGGAAAACTTGAGCGGCATTCGCTGCTGCTCGTCATCGGCATCGTCCTGGTCGTCTCTGTCGGCGGCCTGGTCGAAATCGCCCCGCTGTTCTGGATCAAGAACACCATCGAGAAGGTCGACGGGGTCCGCCCCTACACCCCGCTCGAGCTGGCCGGACGGGACATCTACATCCGCGAGGGCTGCTATCTCTGCCACTCGCAGATGATCCGTCCCCTGCGCGACGAGGTCGAGCGCTACGGCCACTACAGCCTGGCCGCGGAGAGCATGTACGACCACCCCTTCCAGTGGGGCTCGAAGCGGACCGGGCCTGACCTGGCCCGGGTCGGGGGCAAGTACTCCGACAGCTGGCACCGCGACCATCTGATCGATCCGCGGTCGGTGGTGCCCGAGTCGGTCATGCCGCCCTACGCCTTCCTGGCCACCAAGGACCTGCAGACGCGGGACCTGCAGGCCAAGCTGGCGGCGATGACCAAGGTCGGCGTGCCCTACACCCAGGAGCAGATCGACCAGACCATGACCGACCTGCAGGCCCAGGCCGATCCGTTCTCGTCCGACGCTCCGGCCCTGCGCGCCCGCTACGGCGCAAAGGTGGTCAACCGCGACTTCGACGGCGACCCGGAAAGGCTGACCGAAATGGATGCCCTGATCGCCTACCTGCAGATGCTCGGCACCCTGGTCGACTTCAGCACCTATCAGGCCGCCGCGCCTGCCAACCAACGCTAGGGAGCGCCTGACGATGACCTACGAAACCGTCGCGCGCATCGCCCAACAGGGAGGGCTGGTCTACTTCGCGCTGCTCTTCCTGGGAGGCTGCGCCTACGCCCTCTGGCCGAAGAACGGCGACGAGTTCGCCCGCGCCGCGCGCCTGCCCCTCGAGGAGGAAGAGCTATGACGGGTGACGCCCGCGAAAAGGACGCCATCAGCGGCGTCGACATGACCGGCCACGAATGGGACGGTATCCGCGAACTGGACAATCCGCTGCCGCGCTGGTGGCTGTGGGTCTTCTACGCCTGCATCGCCTTCTCGATCGGCTACTGGGTGGCGATGCCGGCCTGGCCCGGCCTGAACACCTACACCCAGGGCCTGCTCGGCAAGTCCGACCGGCGCGAGGTGGCCAGGGCCCTCGAGGACCTGGCGGTCACCCGCGGCGCCGGCGGCGCCAAGCTCAAGGCGGCCGCCCTGGCCCAGATCGAAAGCGATCCCCAGCTGCAGGCCTACGCCCTGCAGGTCGGGCAGTCGGTGTTCGGTGACAACTGCGCCACCTGCCACGGCAGCGGCGGCGGCGGCGGGAAGGGCTACGCCAACCTGCGCGACGACGTCTGGCTGTGGGGCGGCACGCTGGAGGACATCCAGCGCACCATCACCTACGGCATCCGCTCCGGGGATCCCGAGGCGCGGGTGTCGCAGATGCCGGCCTTCGGCCGCGACGGCATGCTGCAGGCGGCGCAGATCGCCGACCTGACCGAATATGTGGTCGCCCTGTCCGGGCGTCCGGCCAATGCCTCGGCCGTCGGTCGGGCCACGCCGGTCTTCGCCGAACAGTGCGCCAGCTGCCACGGCGTCGCCGGCAAGGGCGACATGGCCCTGGGCGCCCCGGACCTGACCGATGCCGACTGGCTCTACGGATCCGACCGGGCGGCCATCTCGGGCCAGATCCAGAATGGCCGCGGCGGCGTCATGCCGGCCTGGGGCCATCGCTTCGACCCCGAGACCATCAAGGCCCTCGCGGTCTACATCCACGCCAACTCGGGTCAGTAGTTACCGTCATGACCGTTGTAATTGACCGGACCACGCCCCCCAGCGCGGCCAAAAGCCCGGGTCCGGTCAGTGCCGCCGCTCTGGCCCGCCGCAAGGCGGGCCGGGGCGGCGGTCTCTATCAGAAACGCGCGCCGATCTATCCCAAGCTGGTCCACGGAAAGTGGCGAACCATCAAATGGGCGATGCTGATCGCCACCCTGGCGGTCTACTATGTGGTGCCCTGGCTCCGCTGGACCCGTCCGGGCGAATTGCCGGACCAGGCCGTGCTGGTCGATTTCACCGGCCGCCGGTTCTACTTCTTCTTCATCCAGCTCTGGCCCCAGGAGGTCTATTTCATCACCGGCCTGCTGGTGATGGGGGCCTTGGCGCTGTTCCTGGTCACGGCCCTGTTTGGCCGCCTGTGGTGCGGCTACAGCTGTCCGCAGACCGTCTGGACCGACCTGTTCATCGCCGTGGAGCGCCTGTTCGAGGGCGATCGCAACGCGCGGATGAAGCTCGACGCCTCGCCGATGTCGTTCAACAAGGTCTGGCGCAAGACCGGGAAGCACCTGGCCTGGCTGGGCATCGCCTTCTCCACCGGGGGCGCCTGGATCTTCTATTTTCACGACGCGCCGACGCTGATCCGCACCTTCTGGCTCGGCCAGGCGCCGCTGACCGCGTACATTTCCTGCGGCCTGCTGACCGCGACCACCTACGGTTTCGCCGGCGCCATGCGCGAGCAGGTCTGCACCTACATGTGCCCCTGGCCCCGCATCCAGGGCGCCATGCTCGACCAGCACTCGTTGCAGGTCACCTATCTGAAGGATCGCGGCGAGCCGCGGGGACCGCACAAGAAGAACGAGACCTGGGAGGGGCGTGGCGACTGCGTCGACTGCAACCAGTGCGTCGTGGTCTGCCCAATGGGCATCGACATCCGCAATGGCTCGCAGCTGGAGTGCATCAACTGCGGCCTGTGCGTCGACGCCTGCGACGAGATCATGGTCAGGATGGGCCGGCCGAAGGGCCTGATCGCCTATGACACGGACGCCGCCGTGGTCTCGCGACTCGAGGGCCGCAAGCCGACCTATCATCCGGTCCGGGCCCGGACGGTCTACTACGCCCTGGCCCTGACGCTGGTGAGCGCGGTCATGCTCTGGGGCTTCCTGCAGCGGTCTCCCGTCGATCTGCATGTGTTGCGCGACCGCAATCCGACCTTCGTGCGCCTGCACGACGGCTCGATCCGCAACGGCTACACGCTCAAGATCACCAACCGCAGCTTCGGCCCCCAGTCCTTCGCTGTCGGCCTGTCGGGTATCCGCGACGCGACGCTCAAGACGCCGGGCGAATCGGCCTCCACCGGGCTGTTGACGGTCACGGTCGAACCCGATGAAGTCCGCGCCGTGCGGGTCTTCGTCAGTGCGCCGGCGCGGTCCCTGCCCGCCACCAACCTGCCGGTGGCCTTCACCATCAAGTCGGACGTGGGGACGGCCGAGGCCCGCACCAACTTCCTGTCCGGAGAGGCGAACGCACGATGACCGATCTGGCGACCACCCCCCGGTTCACCATCAAGGGCTGGCACGTTCTGGCGGGCCTGATCCTGTTCTTCGGCGCCGTTATCGCCGTCGACGCGGTGTTCATCAGCCTGGCCTATCGCACCTTCTCCGGCGAGGCGGCGAGCAATCCCTACGAGACCGGTCTGCTGTACAACCGCACGCTCGCCCAGCGGCGGCGAGAGGCGGCCCTGGGCTGGTCGGCGACCATCGAGGAAGGGCGCGACGACATCGTGCTGGTCCGCGTGGCCGACCGGGCCGGCAAGCCGATCGACGGCCTCGCGGTCAGCGGCGCGCTGGAGCGCCCCGCCACGATCAAGGGCCGCCGCACGGTGACCTTCACCGCCGCCGGCGCCGGCCTGTACCGGGCCAACGCCGCACCGCTGGACGGCGCCTGGGATCTGCACGTGACGATCCGTGGAGCCGGCGACGCAGTGTTCGAGGCCGATCGCCGGCTGGTGCGGCGATGACCATCGCCCTGGCCCATCGCGATCTGTCGGCCTTCGTCACCCATGACGAGACCGACCAGGGACGGGTCGAGCTGCTGGTCACCGGCGCCCGCTGCGCCGCCTGCATGGGCAAGATCGAACGGGTGACGGCCGCGCTCCCCGGCGTCGATGCGGCGCGATTCAACCTGACGACCGGGAAGCTGTCGGTCCGGTTCGCGGGCCGCGACGGCGACCCGGGCCTGATCATCGAGGCGCTCGAGAAGGAGGGTTATCCGGCGACGCCGTTCGACCCCGGCAAGGCCGAGGCCAGCCATGATCGCGAGGGCCGCGCCCTGGCCCTGGCGCTGGGCGTGGCCGCCTTCGGCGCGGGCAACGCGATGATGTTCACCGTCCCGGTCTGGGCCGGCTTCTTCGGCCAGGAACTGGACCCCGCGACCCGCCAGCTGATGTACTGGTTCGCCGCCGCCATCGCGACGCCCTGCGCGCTGTTCGCCGGCCAGCCGTTCTTCCGGTCGGCCTGGGCCTCGCTGCGCAAGGGGCGGGCGAACATGGACGTGCCGATCTCGATCGGCGTCCTGCTGACCCTGATCGTCAGCTTCTCCGAGACCCTGCAGCACGGCGCCCACGCCTACTTCGACGCGGCCGTGACCCTGCTGTTCCTGCTGCTGATCGGCCGCTACCTGGACCACAAGCTGCGAGCCAGGGCCCGTAGCGCCGCCCGCGACCTGATGGCCCTGCAGGCGCCCGTGGCCACCCGGCTCGAGGCCGGCGGCGTGGAACGGGCCATTCCGGTTGGCGAGGTCGAAGTGGACGACGCCCTCGTGGTCGTCCCCGGCGACCGCATCCCGGTCAACGCGCTGGTCGAGGCGGGCGGGTCCGATCTCGACAACGCCCTGATCACGGGCGAGACCGCCAGCGTCATCGTCGGCCCCGGCTCGGTGGTCAACGCCGGCGCGCTGAACCTTTCGGGCCGCCTGGTCCTGCGCGTGCTGGCCCGCTCGGAAGACTCGGCCGTCGCCGCCATCGCCCGGCTGATGGAGGCCGGCGCCCAGAGCCGGTCCAACTATGTCCAGCTCGCCGACAAGGCCGCCGCCCTCTATGTGCCGGTAGTTCACACCCTGGCGGCCCTGACCTTCGCGGGCGGCTGGGCGCTGGGCCTGGGCCCCCGCGAGGCGTTGCTGCGCGCCGCTGCGGTGCTGATCGTGACCTGCCCCTGCGCCCTGGGCCTGGCCGTGCCGGCCGTGCAGATCGTGGCTTCCGGCCGCCTGTTCCGGAAGGGCGTGCTGGTCAAGACAGGAGCGGCGCTCGAACGGCTGGCCGAGGTCGACCATGTGGTGTTCGACAAGACCGGCGTCCTGACCGAGGGGCGGCCGATGCTTCTTGACGGACCGCCGCAGCTTCTCGCC
>DAORNX010000143.1:5250-6056 GCA_035441225.1 Caulobacter sp. | reverse complement strand
GGCCCTCCATCTGCGCGCGCGTCTCGTGCAGCAGCGTGTGAGGCGCCGACGGGTCGAGCAGCCAGTCCCCGGCCACGCCGGCGATCTCGGCCGGAATCACCACCGCGCCGTTCTCGAACCAGCAGCGCGCCTCGGCCGCGCGGGCGCCGGGCGCCAGCAGCAGCGCGACTCCCGCGGCAAACGCAGGGACGAGGAGAGGGCGATGGGTCACGGACGACAGCCTGGACCGCGAATCCGGTTGTGACCAATGGCTAAGTTGCGAGGTTCGACGGGAGAAGGGCGGCTGTCGGCGGTCGTCGTGCTGTCCGGGCGGGTTCCGCGGCAGACGGCCGTGGACTTCCCGCCCGATCTGTCGGAGTTCATGTTCATCCGGGGAGAGGGGGGCGGCGCATGACGGGCTGGACGCTGGGGATCATCGGCGGCTCGGGGCTCTATGACATGGAGGGGCTGGAGGACCGCGCGACGCTGCGGCTCGACAGCCCCTTCGGGGAGCCGTCGAGCGCCCTGACCACCGGCCGCATCGGCGCGACCCGTCTGGTGTTCCTGCCCCGCCATGGGCCCGGACACCGCATTCCGCCCGGCGACATCAACGCCCGCGCCAACATCGACGTGCTGAAGCGCGCCGGCTGCACCGACCTGCTGTCGCTGTCGGCCGTGGGTTCGCTGCGCGAGGACCTGCCGCCCGGCAGCTTCGTCCTCGTCGACCAGTATATCGATCGCACCGTCGGCCGGCCGTCGAGCTTCTTCGGGCCGGGCCTGACCGCCCATGTCTCGATGGCCGATCCGGTCTGCCCGCGGCTGGCCGG
>DAORNX010000143.1:0-5035 GCA_035441225.1 Caulobacter sp. | reverse complement strand
TCTTGATCAGGGCGAGGCGGCCGTCGAGGTGGGTCAGATCCTCAAGGTGCTGCAGGGCAACGCCGCCATGGCCCGCGATCTGGTCCGGCGGCTGGCCCTGGCCCTGCCGGTCGAGCGACCGGCCTCGCCGATCGACACCTGCCTCGACGGCGCGATCATCACGGCCCCGGACGCGCGCGACCCCGCGATGGTGGCGAAGCTCGACGCCGTGGCAGGGCGGGTAATGGCGCCCTGACTCCGAGGCGGTCCGCCCCGTCGCCCCGCATCGCCGGCGGCCCTGCCGCCCGCCGCTGATCGTCGGAAAACACAGATACCAATGGTCGGCGGACTGTGTTCACATTGCGTTCAGCCCCCGTGTTCGCAGATGGGGAGCCAAGCGGCACTAGACCGCATCATCAAGAGAGGAATCGACCATGAGGAAGCCAATTGTGCTGGCGCTGTTCGTTGTGGGGCTCAGCGGAGGCCTGGCGGCGGCGGCGCCAATGTCGTGGGATCAGGCGGACGCGTTTTGCAAGACGTCCGCCAACGGCGGGCCCGGCTGCTGCGCCGTGGCCGGCGACGACGGCTACCCGAAGATCCGCGGCGACGGACCTGTCTGTACCTGTGGCGAGCTGATCGTCAATGGCGGCAAGCCCCTCTCCGTGAAGGAACGCAGGAAGCTCGCGCGGCTCTATGGGGAACGTCTCCCGGCCGCCAGACAGTCGGTCCCGGCGGCTCCGCGGTGATGCCGCGCCACACAATCTACAGCCCCGGCAGGCCAGGGAGGCCAGGATGAAGAAGTTGATCCTGATCACCACGATATGCGCGATCCCGCTTCTCGTTTCGGGGGCGGCTTCCGCCGCCAACAACATCAGCTGGGACGACGCGGACGCCTACTGCAAGAAGGACCGTGGCGAAAACTGCTGCGCGGCTGCCGATGCCAACGGGTATCCTTACGTGATTGGCGAGCGTCAGGCCTGCACCTGCGGCGATGCGCTGGTCGCCAATCCTTCGGGCGCGGGCGGCCCGGCCGCGCGCATGAAGAAGCCCACCCTGGCCCAGCGCAGGGCGATGGTCGCCCGCAACGGCCTGACCTGGGTCAGGCGACCCGTCGGCCCGAGATAGGCGCAACCCGCGCCGGACCCCGGAGGGGATGCGGCCGCGATCCATCGCGGCCGCATCCTGCCAGGCCGGGGGAGCGTCTTCACATCTCCCCTTTCCCCCCGCCGCCGCGCTGGAAGTGCTGCAACGTCCGCAGCATCGCCAGCCTGGCGCTGTCCTCGTGGTAGCCGCTCGGCGCCACGAAGGCGTGGCCGGCGTCGTAGAACCAGGCGGGCAGGTCCGGATGGGCGGCTGTGATCGCGGCCACATCCCCGGTCGGGATGGTCTCGTCCCGTGCGCCGAAGTGCAGGATCGTCGGGCAACGGGGCGTCTCGCCGACGAAGTCGATGATGCGTCCGCCGTAGAAGCAGGCGACCGCCTTCAGCCCCTCGCACCGGCAGGCGGCCAGCCAGGCGCTCGTCCCGCCGAAACAGAAACCCAGCAGGAAGACCGGCCCCTCCAGGGCGTTGATCGCGGCCTGGACCACATCCATGCAGGCCGCGCCCCAGCCCGAGGTCTCGCCCAGCGCCAGCCGCTCATCAAGGACGGAGAAATCGGTGTCCTGTTCCGGAAAGGCGTTGGTTCCATCGAGCAGGCTGGGGGCGATGACGTCATAGCCCTGGGCCGCCAGGCCGTCGCAGAAGGCGCGAATATGGGGCGTCACCCCCCAGATGGCGTGCAGCACGACCAGTCCGCCGCGCCGGGCCTCCCCGGGCGCTGCGCGCCAGGCGGAGAAGGGCTTGCCGCCCATCGTCGCCAGGGCGATCCGCTCGCCCATGATCAGCCGGCCCCGTTGGCCTCGAACAGCGCCACCGTGCGCTGACGGGCGAGTTCGGCGTCGGCGAGGTCGGACTCGGGCCGGCCGTCGTTGTTGAAGCCGTGGCCCGAGTTCTCGTAGATCCACACCGGGACCCCGGGGTGGGCGGCCTGGACCTTCGCCTTCACCTCGTCGCACGGAATGTGGCTGTCCTTGCGGCCCAGATGCAGCTCCACGGGGCAGGACAGGGGCAGGGCGGCCATGCCGGCCACCTGGCCGCCGTAGTAGCTGGAGCCGGCGCCGAGACCCGTGCAGCGCGACGCCGCCAGCCAGACCATCGTGCCGCCGTAGCAGTAGCCGACGATGAACACCGGCCCGCGCGGCCTGAGGAAGTCGATGCAGGCCTGGATGTCGCCCATGGCGTTGTCCGGGCCGTTGGCCATGGCGTGTTTCACGGCGCCCTGGAACGCTTCGGCGTCGTCGTGCTCGGCGACGAAGCCCGGCTGCTGACGGTCGTACATCGACGGGGCCAGCACCTCGTAGCCACGGGCCTGCCAGCGGGCGACGTCCTCGTGGATGAACCGGTCGAGGCCGAAGATCTCCTGGATGACGATCACTCCGCCCTTGCGCGGCCCGGCGGGCTGACCGTGCAGGGCGGTGAAGACGAAGCCGTCATGGGCGGCCTGGAGGGTGATCATGTCGGCCATGGGGACTCCTGGGCTAACGGGCCTTGAAGACGATGCAGGTTGTCGGCGGCCTCGGTCCATGGCTCGGAGAGCCGAAGAACAGGTCGCTGAACCGCAGCAGGCCATCGGCGCCGACCGTGGCCCGGCCTTCCCAGTCCGCGTCCCCGGGAACGTGGTTGCCCCCCGTCGGCCTGAACGTGACCGCGCCCGTTCCGGGGTCGAAGCTGTAGTCGCCCCAGTAGTCGACGTAGCGCTCGAAGGGCTGCCAGGTCAGTTCGAACTTCCCGCCCGGCAGGAAATGCAGCTCCATGATCGAGGGGGAGCCGAGGGGACAGTCGGCGTCGCCGACCTCCTTCCAGAAGCCGGTCAGGACCACGGCGTCCCTGGCGACGACGGTGATTTCGGCGACCACCGGCTTGCCGGCCAGCCGGGCCGACAGCGTCACCCTGGCCCCCGGCGGAGCATCGGCCGCGAGGGTCAGCGTCGAATGGTCGGCCGACAGGGTCGCCAACCCGGGATCGGAGACTGTCCAGCCCTTCAGGCAGCCCAGGGCCACCCTGCCGCCCCAGGTGTCCTGCTGGCCCCCGGCGGACAGGGCGCCGACGGTCAGGACCGAACCCTGACGGGTGATTTCCGGCGACAGGGTCAGGCGGTAGCTGTCACCCTTCTCCAGATGACAGGACTCCCCGGCGAGGGCGGGCGACGAGGCCAGCAAGGACAGGGAGAGGGCGGCGAACGCGAAAAGCGGAACGTTGAACTGGCGCATGGCGGGAATGAAACAGCTGGCGGGGCCGCCGACAAGCGTCAGGCGAGCGCCGGCACGATCTCGTTCATCACCGCGCCGATCTCGTCGTGCAGCACCAGGTCGGCGTAGCGGTCCATATCGGTCGCCTCGCGGTTGACGATCGCCAGCATGGCTCCGTTGCGCTTGGCCAGCAGCGGGAAGCCGGCGGCCGGGAACACCACCAGCGACGAGCCCAGCACCAGGAACAGGTCGCAGGCCAGGGTCGCCTCCTCGGCCCGCTCCATCTGGTCCTGCGGCATCGGCTGGCCGAACGAGATGGTCGCGGTCTTGACGATGCCGCCGCAGGACCGGCAGGCCGGAATCTCGCCGCGCTCGACGAAACCGGGCCGCAGGTGATGCAGTTCGTGGCGCAGGGCGCAGCTGAGGCAGGTCGCGTAGCTGGCGTTGCCGTGCAGCTCGATGATCCGCTCGTCGGCGATGCCGCTGTCCTGGTGCAGGTTGTCGACGTTCTGGGTGATCACGCTCATCGCCTTGCCGGAGGCGACCATCCGCGCCACGGCGTCATGGCCGGCGTTCGGGGCGCGGCCGACCCATCCGGCCGAGCCGTTGAACACCCGGGTCCAGGCCTCGCGGCGCATGTCCTCGCGGGCGACGAAGTCGGGAAACTGGATCGGCTTCATCTTCGACCAGACCCCGCCGGGGCTGCGGAAGTCGGGGATGCCGGACTCGGTCGAGATGCCCGCGCCGGTGAACACCACCACCCGCCGGGCGTCGTCGATCATCCGGGCCAGTTCGGCGCGCCGGGACATCAGGGGGCGTAGCTCGAACGGGCCTTCACGCCCCAGTGGCCGTCCTCGCAGGTCACGACATAGATCGAATCGAACCCGCCGATCACCGAGCCGTCGGCGCGGTAGCGGGTGAAGCGGGTGTCGAAATGGACCTTGTCCGGGCCCGCGTGGATCACCTCGCGCCGTTCCCAGGCGGAGTGGTCCCAGTCGCTCAGCGCGCCCTGATCGAACATCCCCGGCTGGTGATAGCCGGGCTCGATGATCGTCAGCGTGTTCGACGCCAGACGCACGCTGGGGAAGTTGAAGGTCTTCTCCCAGGCGGCCAGGTCGCGGGCGTTGAACGCCGCCATGAAAGCGTCCAGCACGGCTTCAGCGGCGGCGATGGCGTCGGCGTGATCGGTGGTCATGCACCGAGCCTAATACGCCAGCCCCCACTCGTCATGGCCCGGAGGCTAGACGTTGAAGCGGAAGTGCATCACGTCGCCGTCCTTGACGATGTACTCCTTGCCTTCGGAGCGCATCCTGCCGGCGTCCCGGGCGCCCTGTTCGCCCTTGAAGGCGACGAAGTCGTCGTAGGCGATGGTCTCGGCGCGGATGAAGCCCTTTTCGAAGTCGTTGTGGATCACCCCGGCCGCCTGGGGCGCGGTGCAGCCGACCTCGATGGTCCAGGCGCGGGCTTCCTTGGGGCCGACCGTGAAGTAGCTCTGCAGGCCGAGCAGGGCGTAGGCCTCGCGGATCAGGCGGTTGAGGCCCGGCTCGTGCAGGCCCAGGGTCTCGAGGAACTCGGCCCGTTCGGCCGGATCGAGCAGGGCGATCTCGCTCTCGATCTGGGCCGAGATGACCACGCTCTTGGCATTGTCGGCCCTGGCCCGTTCGGCGACCTTGTCGGAGAAGGCGTTGCCCTTGTCGGCCGAGGCCTCGTCGACGTTGCAGACGTACAGCGCCGGCAGCGAGGTCAGCAGCTGCAGCATGTGCCAGG
>DAORNX010000142.1:0-6069 GCA_035441225.1 Caulobacter sp. | reverse complement strand
GCCCGCATGGCGCGGGTGCTGACCGGCCGCTCGGTGGGGCTGGTGCTGTCCGGAGGCGGCGCGCGGGCCTACGCCCACATCGGCGCCATCCAGGCCTTGCGCGAGCGCGGCGTGCCGATCGACTTTGTCGGCGGCGCATCGATGGGGGCGATCGTCGCCGCCGGCGTGGCCATGGGCTGGGACGAAGCCGAGATGGACCGCCGCATCCGCGACGCCTTCGTCGACTCCTCGCCGCTCGACGACGTCGCCTTCCCGCTGATCGCCATGACCCACGGCGAGAAGGTGCGCGGCCGGCTGCGCGAGCATTTCGGCGACAGCCAGATCGCCGACCTGTGGCTGCCGTTCTTCTGCGTCTCCTCGAACCTGACCACCGGCGCCTATCACCTGCACCGGCGCGGCCCGCTGCGGCACGCGCTCCGCGCCTCGATCGCCCTGCCCGGAGTGATGCCGCCGGCGATCGACAACAACAACGTGCTGGTCGACGGCGCGGTGATGAAGAACTTCCCGTCCGACGTGATGCGGGCGACGCAGCTGGGGCCGATCGTGGGGGTCGACGTGACCCGCGGCCGCAGCATCACCGCCGACGACGTCGCGCGGCCCTCGTCGGTCTGGCGCTGGCTGCTCTCGGGGGACTGGCGCAAGGGGCCGCCGATCGTGGCCCTGCTGATGCGCGCGGCGACGGTATCGACGGGGCGCGACCTGCTCGCCGCCCGCGAGGCGACCGACCTGCTGATCCTGCCGAAGGTCGACGGGGTCGACATCCGCGACTGGAAGGCCTTCGAGCCGGCCGTGGACGCCGGCTACCGCGCCGCCGTCGCCGCGCTGGACGCGCTGGAGCGGCCGGTGACCGAGATGCGCAAGGCGCGCGCGAAGGGGTGAGACTCTTCTAGCGCACCGCCACCATGAACAGGCGCGGGAATGGGAACAGTGTCACCCCGTCGGCGCGCGGCGGGAAGGCTTCGGCGATGCGCGCGCGGAAGGTGTCGAGGAAAGCTTCCAGCAGCGCCGGTTCCGCGGCCAGCACGTCGAGATAGGGCCGCAGCGCCGTGCCGCGCATCCAGTCGACCACCGGATCCTCGCCCTCGAGGGCGTGGAGGTAGGTGGTGGTCCACAGATCGGCCTGGCCGCAGACACCGCTCAGCCAGTCGTAGTAGGCGTCCAGCGGCGGGGTCGGGTTGATCCGGCGGGCGCCGCGGGTCAGGTCCGCCCACGGCCCCTCCTCCGCCACCTCGCGCAGTATGCGGTGGTGCTCTGTCTCCCAGGCCATCGGCATCTGGCAGGCGAACACCCCGCCGGGCGCCAGCAGACCGGCCAGGCGCGGAATCAGG
This sequence comes from Caulobacter sp., assembly GCA_035441225.1. Lineage (GTDB taxonomy): Bacteria > Pseudomonadota > Alphaproteobacteria > Caulobacterales > Caulobacteraceae > Caulobacter. The sequence goes on along the minus strand of DAORNX010000142.1, from coordinate 4,741 downwards.
GCCGCGTGGTCGGGCAGCCACTGCAGGGCCGCGTTGGTGAAGATCAGGTCGGGCGGGGCGGCCGGGGCGAAGGCCGCGATGTCCGACAGCACCCAGTCGACCTCGCTCAGGCGGTTCTTCGCCTGGCGCAGCATGTCCGGGCTCGAATCGAGGCCATGCACCCTGGCCCCCGGATGGCGCAGGGCCAGCAGGGCCGCGTGCTCGCCCGTCCCGCAGCCGAGGTCCCAGATCTCGCGGAAACGGCGGTCCGGAATCTGCACCATCAGGTCGAGCGCGGGTCGGTCGCGGTACGCCTTGTAGCGCTCGTAGATGTCGGGGTCCCAACTGGGCATGATCCTGCCCTACACCGGTTGCACGCGGTGGTCATCGCCCGTTCATTCGGGTTAGGTCAGAAAGACGCCACGCTCATTCCCGAGACTGGACCCATGAAGACGATCCGCATCCTGGCCCTGATCGGCCTGCTCGGCCTGGCCGCCGCGCCCGCGCTGGCGCGCGAGGAGACCACCACCATCCTGCCCGGCTGGTGGGAAAGCACCAACAAGGCGACCATGGTCATCAGCAAGACCGAGGTCGAGCGCCGCTGCATCACCCCGGCCGACGTGGACAAGATCCTCTCGGGCCGGATCAACCGCCACTACACCTGCACCTATCCGGTCAAGCGGGTGGGCGACGGCCGGATGTATTTCCAGGGCACCTGCGTCGACAAGCGCGGGCGCAAGGTCAACATCACAGCCAACGGCACCTATTCGGCGACCGCCTTCCAGCTGTCGGCCGACCTGTCGGGCAAGTACGGCGGCATTCCGCTGGCGGCCAGCATGAGCACGAGCGCCCGGCGTGTCGGCGACACCTGCCTGGGCAAGCCGTTGAAGATCAAGGGCTGATCAATTTGTCGCGCCTCGCGTGCGGAGGGTTGGCGACTCGTTAAGACGCCCCACATAGTGTGAGTCCTGTTTCAACAGCTGAAAGGAGGTGATCCGGTGTCTCATCGTATGAACCCGCGGTCGCAGAGCGTGACCCTGAAATCCGTTTCGGCGGAGGTCAGCGCCTGATCAGCGCCTAGCGTTTCGCCGCCGACCGCGGCATGACGATGGAAAGGCCGCCGGGGCGCCCCGGCGGCCTTTCGCATGTCTGGAGCCCGGAAGTCCGTTCCGGGGCGTGTCCGCGGGCGCGTCTGGCTGGGCAAATCGTGGACGCGAGTTCATTCGATCCGGCCCGGTTGTCGTGCTGACATGGGCCCCGGGGAGGATCGGTCATGACCTTGCAGGCGACGAGACGCGGGTTGATCGCGGGTGCGGGCGCGGCGCTCGCCGCGCCGGGACTGGGCCTCGCCGCCGCGGCGGATGACGGCCCCCTGCCCGAAGACGGCTACTACGAGGTCATCGAACAGCAGAACTCCGACCGGCTCTGGGTCATCCGCCAGGCCAGGCCCTTCCACCTCCAGCCGATCGGCAATGTCACGGTCATCGACCAGGTCGACGGGCTGGTGATGGTCGACTGCGGCGGCTCGCCGGGATCCGGACGGCGGATCGTCAATCTGATCCGCCGCGTCAGCGCCAAACCGGTCAAGGCGGTGATCCTGACTCACTGGCATGGCGACCATCCGCTGGGTCTGGCCGAGATTCTCAAGGCCTGGCCAGGGGCGCGGACCATCGCGACGGCGGCGACCCGCGCCCACCTGTCGGAGCCGGCGACCATGAACACCCCGGCGACCTTCGAGGCGAAGGCCAATGCCGCCCTCGTCTCGCGCTACCGGGGATTCGCCGACTATTGCCGCCAGCAGTCCGCCGCCGCGACCACCGACGCCGATCGGGCCGGATGGGCCGCGGGCGGGCGGCTGTTCAACCAGTACGCCCGCGACATGGACGGCGCGGTGACCATTGCCCCCCGGGAGGGATTCACCGACGAGCTGGTGATCGATGACCGCGACCAGCCTGTGGTGGCGACCTTCTTGGGTCGGGCCAACACCGATGGCGACGCGATCGTGCGGGTTCCGCGGCAGGGCCTGCTGATCACCGGCGACCTGGTCGTCGCGCCCGTGCCGTTCGCCTATGGCAGCTACCCGTCGGACTGGCTCGCGGCGCTCAAGACCCTGATCAACATGGACTGGACCAGGCTTGTCCCCGGCCACGGGGCGCCGATGAACAGCAGCGAGCACCTGCTGAGGGTGGGGGCGCTGCTGGAAGCGGCCATCGCCGGGGCCAAAGGCCTGCCGCCCGGGACGACCCTGGCCGACGCCCGCGCGAAGCTCGATTTTTCCGCACGGGGACGGTGGTTCACCGGCGGCGATCCCTGGCTGGACCGCTGGTTCAAGAGCTACTGGACCGATCCGGTCATCGCCTCGGCCTGGAAGGAGGCCAACGGCGTGCCGATCGTCCAGAGCCTGGGCGGCGACTGACCTACCGCTTGACGTGCTCGGGCTTGCCCTTGCGTCTGGTGTGGGCGAACTCTTCGAGCTCTTTCTCGCTCATCGACATCATCGACCTGCTGGCGCCCCTGAGCTCGGACTTCGGGGTGTCACCCCGCTTGGCGGACAGGGCGGCCCCGGCGGCCTTCTGCTGGGCGGCGGACTTGGCGGGCATGGTCTGGCTCCTTCACAGGCCCCGACCGTGAACAACTCAACGACAGTCTGCCCATGGCGTTCCCTCCGGCTGTCATCCCGGACGCCGGAGGCGATCCCGGACCCCGATTCGGCTTCAAGCAGGGCTGCCGGGACTTGACCTGGGTCCCGGATCGTCCCTGCGGGCCGTCCGGGACGACAGTCGGGGCTACCCCCCGACCAGCTCCCTGCCGATCAGGAACCGCCTGATCTCGTTGGTGCCCGCGCCGATGTCGTAGAGCTTGGCGTCGCGCACATAGCGTTCGACCGGCCATTCGCGGGTGTAGCCGGCGCCGCCGAGGGCCTGGACGGCCTCGTTGGCCACGCGGACGGCGTTCTCGCTGGCCATCAGGATGGCGCCGGCGGCGTCGAACCGGGTGGTCTTGCCGGCATCGCAGGCCCTGGCCACCGCATAGACGTAGGCGCGGGCCGAGTTGAGCGCGACATACATGTCGGCGACCTTGCCCTGCATCAGCTGGAAGCTGCCGATCGCCTTGCCGAACTGCTTGCGGTCGCGGACATAGGGCAGGACCACGTCGAGGCAGGCCTGCATGATGCCCAGCGGCCCGGCGGCCAGCACGGCGCGTTCATAGTCGAGGCCGCTCATCAGCACCCCGACGCCGCCGTTGAACGGGCCCATGATGTTCTCTTCCGGGACTTCGCAGTCCTCGAACACCAGCTCGGCCGTGTCGCTGCCGCGCATGCCCATCTTGTCGAGCTTCCTGCTGACGCTGAAGCCCTTCATGCCCTTCTCGATCAGGAAGGCGGTGATCCCGCGGCTGCCCTCCTCCGGCGCCGACTTGGCGTAGACCACCAGGGTGTCGGCGTGCGGCGCGTTGGTGATCCAGAACTTGGTCCCGTTGAGCACGAAGCGGTCGCCGCGCCGATCGGCGCGCAACTTCATCGAGACCACGTCCGAGCCCGAGCCGGCCTCGCTCATGGCCAGGGCCCCGACATGCTCGCCACTGATCAGTTTCGGCAGGTAGCGGCGCTTCTGCTCGGGCGTGGCCCAGCGGCGGATCTGGTTGACGCAGAGATTGGAGTGGGCGCCGTAGCTGAGACCGACCGAGGCCGAGGCGCGGGACACCTCCTCCATCGCCACGACGTGCTCTAGGTAGCCGAGGCCGAGGCCGCCGAACTCCTCCTCGACCGTGATGCCGTGCAGGCCGAGTTCGCCCATCTGCGGCCAGAGTCCGCGCGGAAAAGCGTTGTCGCGGTCGATGTCCGCGGCGATCGGGGCGATGCGGTCGGCGGCGAAACGGGCGGTGGTTTCGCGGATGGCGTCGGCGGTTTCGCCGAGGCCGAAATCCATGGCGGGTCCGGTTTGGGTCATGGCGGGGAAATAGCACGATGAATGAACGGGGACATGCACTTCAGTGCGTGCCCCCTCGCGCAGGAAGGGGACACGCACTGAAGCGCACGTCCCCGTGCTGAAAACGCACGACGCCCCGCGAGCAGGCTCGCGGGGCGCCAACGCTATCCCCTTACTGTACGCGGGTTCCCATACGCTACGCGGGTTACGCTTGAGGCTCCGACTCCGCCTCGGTCACTTCCTCGTCCTCGTCGTCCAGCGGGGCGCCGAGGAATTTGTTGAGGGCCACATAGATCGCGCCACCCGTCAGTCCAATGCCGCCCACCGCCAGCAGCCAGCCCAGGTTGCGGATGCTCAGCAGGCCGTCGCCGTCGGCGGCGGTGAAGCCGACCGCGACGCCGCCCGCGAACAGGGCCATGCCGCTGACCGCCATGATCATCAACGGCAGGCCGGCGATACGGGCCGGCTCGGTCGGGGTCTCGGCGAAGGCGGGATCGAACTCGGCCATCGCCGCCATCTCGTCCTCGCGCACGAGCCGGCGAACATAGTCTTCGCTGACCAGCGGCCGGGCGGGCGCGCCTTCGAGCACCATCTCCGACAGCGCGACATCGAACAGGCCGGGGCCGGCTTCGTTGGCCGGCTCGGGCAGGTCGGCGCGCAGCGCGTCGTCCGTCACCCGCTCGGCGAGCACCTCGGGAGCCGGGGTCAGGGAGAAACCGGGGTCGCCACTGGCCAGGGCCAGGCTCGAGCCGACCACGATCGGCGTCGGCTGCGGATAGGGCGGCGTGTACGACGGGGCCGCGGCCTCCGGCCGGGGCTCGGGCTCGGGCTCG
>DAORNX010000141.1:0-6088 GCA_035441225.1 Caulobacter sp. | reverse complement strand
CAGGGCGTCCGCACGCCGTTTGTCCCCAACCGGCCGTGGAGGCCCGGCGGCCGCCCCGGTCAGGCCTTCGAGGCCGCCTATCCCACGCCGGAGGGCAAGGCGGCCGCCCGGCGGCTGGCCACGGCGCTCGACCCGCTGGCCGCGGCCCTGGCCAAGGGGGCCCTTGAGGACCCACACCGGCTGGACGATCATCTGGAGGCTGTCGAGAAAGCCGGCTTCGGCGATCCGGCCCTTTCGGCGCTCGCGGCGGAAATAATCCGCCTGCGTCTTGACGCCGATCACCTTGACTCCGGGGCCCTCGCACGCCATCTGCGGGAACGTGGATTTGCCGGGCTGCTGACTGACATCGACCGGGCCGCTGCTCAAGCAGGCGCGCCCTTCCTGAAACAGGATGTCACCCTCGCCACCGCCAGGTCCCAGTGGACGCATGCTTTTGAGGTTCTGAACCGACTGGCTGCGCTCGAGGCTGCTATTGCGTCCGCCAAGGGGAACCTTGGGGGGCGTTCCGACATGGCGGCGCTGGAGCGGCTGAAGGCCGAGCGGGATGTCCTCAAGCGATCGGTTCGCTCGGGATCCCTGTGGACGGACGGTGAAACCTCTCCCTGAGACGCGTCGTTGCGTCCCTGACTGTTTCATGAGGCGTCCCGCCCGATCCGGGGGCGGCCCGCCGGAGATCGCGATGAGCACGACCGCCACCGAGCAGACCGACGCCCCCGAGGCCCCCGAGAAGGACGGCCCGCTCCTCGACCTCACCGATGCCGGGGTCAAGAAATTCATCAAGCAGGCCAAGACCCGCGGCTACGTCACCATGGACGAGCTGAACAAGGTGCTGCCGAGCGAGGAGGTGACCTCCGAGGCCATCGAGGACACCCTCGCCATGCTCAGCGAGATGGGCGTCAACGTCGTCGAGGCCGAGGAGGACGCGGTCGAGGGCGAGGGCGGCGAGGTGGTCGCGGCCGGCGAGACGGCGATCGTCACCGAGGCCGAGACCAAGTCGACCTACGATCGCACCGATGACCCGGTGCGCATGTACCTGCGCGAAATGGGCAGCGTGGAACTGCTGTCGCGCGAGGGCGAGATCGCCATCGCCAAGCGCATCGAGGCCGGTCGCGACACGATGATCCGCGGCCTGTGCGAGAGCGCCCTGACCTTCGAGGCGATCATGGTCTGGCGCGAGGAGCTCGGCACCGGCCGGATCCTGCTGCGTGAGGTCATCGACCTGGAAGGCACCTACGGCGTGATGTTCCCGGCCGCGCCGGTGATCGTGCCGACGGAGGACGCCGAGGCGGCCGAACCCAAGGAAGCCGTCGAGGGCGAGGAGAAGCCGGAGGGCGAGGACGACGACGACGACTTCGACGACGGCGCCGGTCCGACCGTCAGCGCCATGGAAGGCGAGTTGCGCGAGAGCGTCATGGAGACGCTCGACGCCATCGCCGCCGAGTTCGACGCCTTCCGTCGCCTGCAGGAAAAGCTGGTCGAGCGCCGGCTCAAGGGCGGCGACCTCAAGGAGGACGACCGCAAGGCCTACGAGGCCGCCTCCGGCGCCATCGTCGCGCGCCTGAAGACGCTCAAGCTGAACAACAACCGCATCGAGGCTCTGGTCGACCAGCTCTATGCGATCAACCGCCGCCTGATCGCGCTGGAAGGCCGGCTGCTGCGCCTGGCCGACAGCTACGGCATCAGCCGCGCCGAGTTCCTCAAGGCCTATTTCGGCTCCGAGCTCGATCCCAACTGGTCGGAAAAGGTCAAGGCGCTGGGCGTGCGCTGGACCAAGTTCAGCGAGAACGACGACAGCTCGATCCGCGACATCCGTCAGGAAGTGGCCGCCCTGGCCACCGAGACCGGCGTGCCGATCGACGACTACCGCCGCATCGTCCAGACCGTGCAGAAGGGCGAGCGCGAGGCGCGTCAGGCCAAGAAGGAAATGGTCGAGGCCAACCTGCGCCTGGTGATCTCCATCGCCAAGAAGTACACCAACCGCGGCCTGCAGTTCCTCGACCTGATCCAGGAAGGCAACATCGGCCTGATGAAGGCGGTCGACAAGTTCGAGTATCGCCGCGGCTACAAGTTCTCGACCTACGCCACCTGGTGGATCCGCCAGGCCATCACCCGCTCGATCGCCGACCAGGCGCGGACCATCCGCATCCCGGTGCACATGATCGAGACGATCAACAAGATCGTCCGGACCAGCCGCCAGATGCTGCACGAGATCGGCCGCGAGCCGACCCCCGAGGAGCTGGCAGAGAAGCTGGCCATGCCGCTGGAGAAGGTGCGCAAGGTCCTCAAGATCGCCAAGGAGCCGATCAGCCTCGAGACGCCCATCGGCGACGAGGAAGACAGCCACCTGGGCGACTTCATCGAGGACAAGAACGCCGTCCTGCCGATCGACGCGGCGATCCAGTCGAACCTGCGCGAGACCACCACCCGCGTGCTGGCGTCCCTGACGCCGCGCGAGGAACGCGTGCTGCGCATGCGCTTCGGCATCGGCATGAACACCGACCACACCCTCGAAGAGGTCGGCCAGCAGTTCAGCGTCACCCGCGAACGCATCCGCCAGATCGAGGCCAAGGCCCTGCGCAAGCTCAAGCACCCGAGCCGGAGCCGGAAGCTGCGCAGCTTCCTGGACAGTTAGGACGGAAGGGGCGGCTCGCGGGAGCCGCCCTTTTTCGTTGCGCTATTCGCCGCTCTTGAACGGAGGCGCGGCTGTCTCGCCGACGCCTCGGCGCAACCGCTCCGCCTCGATCACCTGGCGGGCCCGGGCGACGACCACGGCCGCCCGTGAGACCGCCGCAGGGCCATCTTGCTGGGCGTCGGCGAGGTAGGCGGCGATCGCCTCTTCTGAATCAAGGTATTCGGCCGGATCGAAAGGCAGTGTTTCCACGCTAAATCTCCTGCGCCAGCGCTTTGGCGCGAGCGACGTCCTTCGACTGGGATCCCTTGTCGCCGCCGCACAATATCACGACCAGGGTTTCGCCGCGCCGAACGAAGTAGATCCGGTAGCCCGGGCCGTGGTTGACCCGCAGTTCGCTTACGCCGCCCCCCATGGCTTTGACGTCGCCGAAATTGCCAACGGCGATACGATCAATCCTGCGGAGGATAATCGCTCGAGCGGTACGGTCCCGGAGTGACAGCACCCAAACCTTGAACGCCGGGCTTTGCCGGACCTCCCATTCCATGCGACACGGAAAGCGCAATCCAAGGGTGTGTCAACAACATTTGCCCTTAATGCGTCCGCGCGACGTTAAACCTCCACCACCACCTCGAACCCGCCGAAGATCATCCGCTTGCCGTCGAACGGCGGGTTGAAGGTCTGCATGCGCGGGTCCTGCATGACCTTTTCCCAGCCGGCGTCGCGGGTCGCCTTGTCGGGCCAGGTGATCCAGCCCAGCACCACGGTCTCGTCGGCCGTGGCCTGGACCGCGCGGCGGTAGTCGGTGAGTTTGCCCTCGGGCACGTCATCACCCCAGGCGTCGACCACGCTCAGGGCGCCACATTCCCTGAACAGCGGATCCACCTCGCGGGCGAAGGCGATGTAGGCGTCCTTCCTGGCCGTCGGCACGGCGAGAACGTTGGCGTCGATGTAGGCCATGGCGGTCTCCCTTGTGTTCGCCGTGACGATAACGCGCGCATCGCGACCGAGTCCCGGCCGACAGTCGTCACTCAAGCGACAGCTTTACTTTTTGCTTGCGCCGATCATCGCGCCGAAATACTAAAGCATATGCTTCAGCAATCACCCTCGCTCGACCCCGTCTTCCAGGCGCTCGCCGATCCGGCGCGGCGGTCGATGCTCGAGCGGCTGACCCTCGGGCCGGCGTCGGTCAGCCAGCTGGCGGAGCCCCTGCCGATGAGCCTCGCCGCCGTCGGCCAGCATATCGCCGTGCTCGAGGCGGCCGGGCTGGTGAAGAGCCAGAAGGTCGGGCGGGTGCGGACCTGCACCCTCGACACCACGGTGCTGACCCAGGCCGAGAAGTGGATCAACGACCGCCGGGTCGCCGTCGAGCGCCAGCTCGACCGGCTGGGCGAGTATCTCGCCGCCACGAAGCCGGCCGACGAAGCCTGAAAGGACCCCGCCATGCCCTCCGCCCTGACCCACGCCACCTTCTGCGTCGAGCGGGTCTATGACGCCGCGCCGGCCCGCGTGTTCCACGCCTTCACCGACCGCGAGGCGCGGATGCGCTGGTTCTTCAAGACCGACAGCTGGACGCTGCACGACCACAGTGGCGGTGAGCTGGGCGTCGGCAGGACCGAGTCGAGCCGGTTCTCGCCGCCGGGAGCGGATGTGATCATCACCAACGACAGCATCTATCTCGATGTCGCGCCCAACGAGCGGGTGATCTTCGCCTACGCCATGACCCTGGGCGGGGCGCCGCTGTCCTCGTCCCTGTCGACGGTGGAGTTCAGGCCGGAGGGCAAGGGCACGCGGATCGTGTTCACCGAGCAGGGCGTCTATCTGGACGGCAACGTCGACGGCCGGATCGAGGGGACCGAGGGCCTGCTGACGACGCTGGGCGAGGACCTGGCGCGGGGGTGACGTTGGCGCGGGCGTGCTCACACTCCATACGCCCGGATACTGATGCGCCCTGAAGGCCTTGATGGAATGGTCCGCTCCGGACGGCGACCTTGGTCAAGGACCGCTTCGCGGCCGCGCAGCGGCGGGCCCTGCGGGCCCGTCCTTGACGAAGGTCTCGCCGGAGCAAGCATGCTCATCAAGCCATCAGGACGATCTCCGCCGCGAGAGAACCTGGTCGGCCTGAATCAGGCGAACATGTCCAGCACCGTCCCGGTCATCTCGTCGGCGGTGCGGATGACCGCGGCATTGGCCCCGACCGCCGCCTTGGCCTCGGCCCGCTCGACCGTTTCGCGGACGAGGTCATCGAGCGGCGCGGCGGCCGTGCGCCGGGCGCTGGCGTCGAAACGGGCGGCGGCGTCGTTGAGGCCGGCGGCGGCGATGGGCAGGGCCTGCATGGCGGGTTTCTCCCGTTGGCGACGGCACAGCCTGCGCCCGGCGCGCTTAACGGGCCGTCGGCAAGCAAGGTAAACGGACCGCTTGCCAGAGCACCGGCCCTGCCGCACCTTTCGGCCCCATGAGCCAGATCGATCCCGCGACCGGACGGTACGCCTCGTTCGAGGCCTTCTACCCCTTCTACATCCACGAGCATTCGAACCGGACCTGCCGGCGGATCCATGTGGTGGGAACGGGCCTGGTCATCGCGGCCTTCGTGACGGCGCTCGCGACGCGGAACCCCTGGTGGTTCGCGGCCATGCCGCTGGTCGGCTACGGTTTCGCCTGGGTCGGCCATTTCGTGTTCGAGAAGAACACCCCGGCCACCTTCAAATACCCGCTCTGGAGCCTGATGGGCGACTTCCGCCTGTTCTTCGAGACGGTCACCGGCAAGCGGCGCTGGTAGCGCCATCCCAACTCACAGGACTGACCCATGAGCACCGACCTCTTCTCCCTCAAGGGCCGCACGGCCCTGGTCACCGGCGGCTCGCGCGGCATCGGCAGGATGATCGCGACCGGCTTCATCGCCGCCGGCGCGCGGGTCTACATCTCCTCGCGCAAGGCCGGCGCCTGCGACGCCACGGCGGCCGAGCTGTCGGCCGGGGGCGGGGTGTGCATCTCGTTGCCGCAGGACGTCTCGACGGTCGAGGGCTGCGGCCTGCTGGCCCAGGCCTACGGCAAGTACGAAACCAGCCTCGACATCCTGGTCAACAACGCCGGCGCCGCCTGGCTGGCCGAGTTCGACAGCTTTCCCGAAGCGGGCTGGGACAAGGTCGTGGACCTGAACCTCAAGTCGCCGTTCTTCCTGACCCAGGCGCTGGCCCCGGCCCTGCGCGCCTCGGCGACGCACGAACGGCCGGCCAAGGTGATCAACATCGCCTCGATCGACGGCATCCGGCCCAACCCGCAGGAAACCTACAGCTACCAGGCCAGCAAGGCGGGCCTGATCCATCTGACGCGGCGCATGGCCGGACGGCTGATCGAGGACAACATCGTCGTCACGGCCATCGCGCCGGGGGCGTTCGCCTCCGACATGAACATCACCGCCCGGGACCAGTCCGAGGCCGTCGCCGCCCGCATCCCGTC
>DAORNX010000140.1:2161-6090 GCA_035441225.1 Caulobacter sp. | reverse complement strand
GATCTCGTCGACGCCGTGGATGCGCATCACCTCCTCGACCAGGTCGGCCTTGCCCTCGACGTCGCGCCGCCAGGTCGGCGGGGTGACGGTCCAGACGGGGCCGGCCCGGTCGATGGCGAAGCCGAGGGTCCCGAGAATCTGCGCCGACCGGTCGGCCGGGATGGTCAGGCCCGACAGCTGGCGCACATAGTCGGGGTCGAAGGCCACCGGCGCGGGCGGCGCCGGCGGCTCGCCGGCGACCACGATGTCCGAGGGCTCGCCGCCGCACAGCTCGAGGATCAGCCGCGTGGCCAGCTCCAGCCCGTCAACGACGAAGCCGGGGTCGACGCCACGCGCGAAGCGGTACTGGGCGTCGGAGGTGATGCCGGTGGCGCGGCCGGTCTGGGCCGTGACGATCGGGTCGAACCAGGCGCTCTCGACGAACACCTCGGTGGTGTCGTCCGAACAGCCCGTGCTCTCGCCGCCCATCACCCCGCCCAGGCCGATCGGCCGCTCGCCGTCGGCGTCGGCGATGACGCTCATCTCCGGGCCCAGGTCGTAGGTCTTGCCGTCCAGCGCGATCAGCCGCTCCTCGCCGTGGTCGCTGTGGTGGCCCAGCCGCGCCTCGATCGTCGTCCCGACCAGCCTGGCCGCGTCATAGACGTGCAACGGCCGGGCGCGGTCGTAGGCGATCAGGTTGGTGACATCGACCAGGGCGTTGATCGGACGAAGGCCGATGGCCTTTAGTCGCGCCTGCAGCCAGGCGGGGGAGGGGCCGTTCTTCACGCCCCGGATCAGCCGGCCGGCGAACACCCGGCAGGCCTGGCCGTCGACCCTGACGGCGATCGGCGAGGGGAACTGGCCGGGCACGGGTTTCACGGCCAGGTCCCGCAGCGGGCCAAGGCCGGCGGCGGACAGGTCGCGCGCGATGCCCGCGACGCCGAGCCAGTCGGGGCGGTTGGGCGTGACCTCGAAGTCGATCACGGCTTCCAGGCCGAGCGCCTGCGCCGCCGGGGTTCCGACCGGCAGGCTGTCGTCGAGCTCGAGGATGCCGTCGGACTCCTCGGCGGTCTCCATCTCGGCGGCCGAGCAGAGCATGCCGTTGGAGACCACGCCGCGCACGGGCTTCTCGACCAGGGTCACGCCGAGGCCCGGCACATAGCTGCCGATCGGGGCGTAGATGGTCGTCAGGCCGGCCCGGGCGTTGGGCGCGCCGCAGACGATCTCCTTGCGGCCGTCGACGGTGTCGACCTGGCAGACCCGCAGCCGGTCGGCGTTGGGGTGCTGCACGGCCTCGGCGATCCTCGCCACGGTGAAGGGGGCGAGCTTCGTCGCCGGGTCGATGACGTGCTCGACCTCGAGGCCGGCCATGGTCATGGCCTCGACCACCCGCGCCGTCGTGGCCTCGGTGTCGAGGTGCTCCCGGAGCCAGGAGAGGGTGAACTTCATGGGACGGTCTTCAGGGCGAGGATCTGCTGCAGGAAGGCTTCCGGGCCGGTGAAGCCGGTGGCGAAGAACGAACAGCCCTTGAACTGGCAATTGCGGAACGGAATCGCCCCGACCACGCCGGTCGTCGAGGCCGTGCGCCAGACGATCCGGCCGACGTCGCCGCCGGTGTAGCCGAAGTCGGTGCTGTCGAAGCTGACCCCGCCGACCACCGCCACCACCGCCGGACCTTCCAGCCGACAGTCGGTGAAGCTGCGGTTCTCGATGAACGACTGGCCGTTCTGGATCGCCGCCCGATAGAGATCGGACAGGATGACGACTTCCTTGTCGAAGGCCTTGGCGTTGAGGTCCTTGGCCAGGGTCCAGGGAATGTTCTCGAGGTGGGAGGCCATCAGCTCAGTCCTGTCGCGGGGTTGGGGGCGGCGAAGGCCGAGAAGCCGTAGTGGCCCAGCCAGCGGGTGTCGCCCTCGAACATGTCTCTCAGATCGGGCATGCCGTATTTCAGCATGCCCAGGCGGTCGATGCCGAGGCCGAAGGCGAAGCCCTGATAGACGTCCGGATCGATGCCGCAGAAGCGCAGCACGTTCGGATGGACCATGCCGCAGCCGAGGATCTCGAGCCAGTCGCTGCCCGTGCCGATCTTGATCTCGCCGCCCGACCGGTCGCAGCCGATGTCCATTTCGGCGCTCGGCTCGGTGAACGGGAAGTGGTGCGGCCGGAACCGGCTGACCACGCCCTCGACCTCGAAGAAGCGGGCGATGAAGGTCTCCAGGGTCCACTTCAGGTGGCCCATGTGGATGCCCTTGTCGATCACCAGGCCTTCCATCTGGTGGAACATCGGCGAATGGGTCGCATCGCTGTCGCAGCGATAGGTGCGGCCCGGCACGACGATGCGGATCGGCGGCTCGATGGCGGTGGCGATCCAGGGCGCGGGCGGCGGCTGGTTGGTGCGCTGCATGGCCCGCACCTGCACCGGGCTGGTGTGGGTGCGCAGCAGCTTGCGCTCGCCGTCGGGACCCGGCTTGAAGAAGAAGGTGTCGTGCATCTCCCGCGCCGGATGCTTCTCGGGGAAGTTCAGGGCGGTGAAGTTGTTGAAGTCGGTCTCGATGTCGGGCCCTTCGGCGACAGCGAAGCCCATCTCGGCGAAGATGGCGGTCATCTCGTCCATGACCTGCATCGTCGGATGCACCGTGCCCCGGCGGCGGGGCGGGGCGGGCAGGGTCAGGTCGAGCGTCTCGGCGGCCAGCCGGGCGTCGAGCTCGGCGGCTTCGAGGGCGGCCTTGCGCCCGGCGATGGCGGCGGCGACGCGGTCGCGCAGGCCATTGATCGCCGGCCCGGCCTCGCGGCGCTCATCGGGGCTCATGGCGCCCAGGGTCTTGAGCAGGCCCGAGATCGAACCGGACTTGCCCAGCGCGGCGACACGAACAGCCTCCAGCGCGGCGACATCCGGCGCGGCGGCGATCTGCGCCGTGAGGTCGGTTTCGAGGGTGGTGAGATCGGTCATGCGGGGTTCGGTCTAGAGCATTCGGGAAGGCGACGAAATGGGGCGTGGATGCTTGTTGCGTCCTTCGACACGGCCCTCCGGGCCTGCTCAGGATGACGTTGAGGGGTGACCTTCACAGTCCACGTCATGGTGAGCAGCGCGGAGCGCGTGTCGAACCACGTACGACCCGCGCCAAGCAAAAGGCCCCCCGGCTCACACCGGAGGGCCTTTCAAGTTCCAGGGACTATGTCCCAAGACTTCAAGCCAGCGCGGCGCGAACCTTGTCGGCGATGGCCTTGAACGCGGTCGGATCCTGGCCGGCGATGTCCGCAAGAACCTTGCGGTCGATCTCGACCCCGGCCTGGTCAAGGCCGTGGATAAACTGCGAGTAGGTGAAGCCTTCCAGACGCGCGGCGGCGTTGATGCGCTGGATCCACAGGCTGCGGAAGCTGCGCTTGCGGACCTTGCGGTCGCGATAGGCGTACTGGCCGGCCTTGTCGACAGCGGCCTTGGCCGTGCGGATGGTGTTCTTGCGACGGCCGTAGAAACCCTTGGCCTGTTCAAGAACCTTCTTGTGCTTGGCGTGGGCGGTGACGCCCCGTTTGACGCGAGCCATTGTTCAGCGCTCCTTCTTACAGGCCGTAGGGCAGGTAGGTCTTGATCGTCTTCGAATCCGAAGCGCTCATGACCTTCGTGCCGCGCTGCTGGCGGATGTACTTGCCGTTGTGGCTGATCAGCCGGTGGCGCTTGCCGGCGACGCCGGCCTTCAGCTTGCCGGTGGCCGTCAGTTTGAAGCGCTTCTTGGCGCCTGACTTGGTCTTCAGTTTGGGCATTTTGCTCAGGGCCGAAACCCTGTCCTCTGGATACGCATCATGAACCGCCAAGGCATGCCTTTGGCCCGGCAGTTCGGGAAAGGCGGGGCTAATACGGCAAAGGGGGCGAGAGGGCAAGAGCGCGGGGCTCGACTGGCGGCAATTCCACCTCCGTCATGGCCCGACTTGTTCGGGCCACCCAGGAACAC
>DAORNX010000140.1:1722-2076 GCA_035441225.1 Caulobacter sp. | reverse complement strand
GGGGGAAGGGGAGGTTATGCCGACCGCCTGACCGCCTTGCTGACCTGCCAGGCCATGAACAGCGCGGGCAGGCACAGGCCCGCCGCCACGGCGAACGGCGCGCTCGGGCCAAACCCGGCGAACAGCGGCGCGGCCATCAGCGGGCCGATGATCCGCGCCAGGGCGCCGGCGGCGGTGTTCAGCCCCATCATCTCGCCCTGCCGCTCGGGCGAGGCGGACTTGGAAATGATCGCCCCGATGTTGGGAAAGGTCAGCGACTGGCCGAGCGCCACGGTGACCATGCCGACCACGGCCAGTGGCCAGGCATGGACCAGCGGCTGCAGGGCGAAGCCGGCGAAGATCAGGGCCAGCCCG